>CAZMMG010000016.1:0-16490 GCA_964567355.1 uncultured Neptunicoccus sp. | reverse complement strand
GTGTTGATAAGTTAAATTTACACTTATTATCAATATGTTATGAAATTATAAGTATAACTATTTATCTGGATAAAAATAATATCAACAGTATTCACATATAATGAAATCAAGTTATTCATTGGGGACAAAAACTTGTTAATCGGGGTTGGAATAGCGGAGTTTTGAAAATTCAGTCAAAATACAGGAACTTGTTAATATTGTTAGTACCTTTATGTACAAGTTATTAACAATGCTTAGCCACAACCTCTAACAGCCTGCCGAAAAGGAATATTCATGACATCGGTGATTCTTGCTTCAGGCTCTGAAATTCGAGCGCGGCTGTTGCGCGGCGCAGGCGTATCGTTTGATGTTGAGATTGCAAAAATTGATGAGACTGCAATTCTGGCAGCATTGCAGGCCGAAAATGCCAAACCACAGAATGTGGTTGATGTTCTGGCGGAATATAAAGCTCAACGGATTGCGGTGAAGCATCCCAACGATTTGGTGATCGGGTGCGATCAAATTCTTGTTTGTGAAAAGCAAATTTATGAGAAAGCTAAAACACCCGACGAGGCGCGTAAAACACTTGTCTCATTACGCGGTAAGGCGCACCAACTAATGTCGGCGGTGGTAATTTTTGAAAATGGTATACCTGTTTGGCGGTATTTGGGGCGGGCGCAATTGATTATGCGTGATTTCTCGGATGATTTTCTGGATCAGTATCTCTCAAATCAAGCAAACGGTATTTTTGATTCTGTGGGGTGTTACAAACTGGAAGAATTAGGCGCACAATTGTTTACACATATTCAGGGTGACTATTTCACAATTCTTGGAATACCGTTATTAGAGGTATTGGGATTTTTACGAACACGCGGAGTGTTATTGGACTGATGAGCGATAGTTTTCTAAAAGCGGCAGTGGTTGGCTGGCCGATCAGTCACAGTAAATCACCGATAATACATGGTTACTGGTTAAAACAATTCGGCATCAACGGCAACTATGAAGCGATTGCGTTTAAATCTGATGGTTTCGGGCAAGGCATTCGTGGGCTGCTGGCAAAGGGTTATCGCGGCTGTAATGTGACTTTACCTCATAAAGAAGCGGCATTGGCGCTGGCCGATACTGTTTCGGATCGGGCGCGGGCTATTGGCGCGGCGAATACACTGGTGTTTCGGGGTCAAAAAATCTTGGCGGATAATACTGATGGAATAGGTTTTATCAATAACCTGAAGCAGGGTGCGCCCAACTGGAAGGCCAACAATGGAAATGCACTTGTATTGGGGGCAGGTGGTGCGGCGCGCGCAATTATTTATGCGCTATTGCATGAAGGTGCTCCAAATATCATTATCGCCAACCGAACAGTGGAAAAGGCACAAAACCTTGCAGATTTTTTCGGAGATAGGGTCAGCGCCATTCCTATGGGTAAAATTGCAGATCTGATCGGGCAAGTTCAAACCTTGGTCAACACAACATCTTTGGGGATGACGGGCCAGCCAGAACTGGAAATAGAGATTTCCAGCTTGCCAAAATCTGCTCTTGTTACCGATATTGTTTATAACCCGCTAAAAACACCTCTTTTAAAGCGTGCTGAAAGCCTGCGCTTAAGCACGGTTGACGGGTTGGGCATGTTATTGCATCAGGCGGTTCCGGGATTTGAAGCCTGGTTCGGAATGCGCCCGACTGTCGACGCCGAGTTGCGCCGGATTGTGTTGGCCGGATAATGGCTGATCTCTATGTTCTTGGGCTGACTGGTTCTATCGGGATGGGAAAGTCGACCACGGCCAATATGTTTCGTGATGCGGGCATTGCGGTATGGGATGCGGATGCGGCAGTGCATGAACTTTACACCGACCATACCGAAACCATTGAAAAAATCGCGAATATTGCCCCGGTTTGTGTCGGGTCAAAGGGGGTAAATCGCGATATTTTGCGTGGCTTGTTGCAAGCTGACCCAAAACTGTTCCCGAAGGTGGAAAAGATCGTTCACGCAGCCATTCGGTTGCACCGCGGTGCCTTTTTGGATCGCTGCCGCGATTTGGGTTTGAAGTTGGCCGTTGTCGATATTCCACTTTTATATGAAACGGGGGCAGAAGGTTGGCTGGACGGGGTTCTGGTGGTCACAACGGATGCCAAAACCCAACATGATCGTGTCATGGGGCGCAAAGGTATGACGTTGGAAGCGTTTAGAATGATTTTGGAAAAGCAAATGCCGGATGCTCAAAAACGTAAACACGCCGATTTTGTTATCGAAACAAAATCGCTGGATCAAACCCGCGGCGAGGTTCATAATTTAGTCGAAAAGATATTGGAGCAAAAATCACATGCGTGAGATTGTTTGGGATACGGAAACCACCGGGTTTGACCCCGAAAGTGGTGATCGGCTGGTTGAAATTGGTGCGGTCGAGCTGTTCAACCATATGCCCACAGGAAATACCTATCACCAATATATCAACCCGGAACGCACTATGCCGCAAGAGGCTTTTGCCGTACATGGGCTAGGCGACGAGTTTCTGGCAGAAAAGCCGGTTTTCAAAGAGGTTGCCCAAAAATTTCTGGATTTTATTGGCGATTCGAAGATCGTGGCACATAATGCCAAGTTCGATATGCGCTTTATCAATGCCGAGTTGAAATGGATTGGTGTTGCCCCCATACCGATGTCACAATCGGTAGATACGCTGGAAATTGCCCGCAAAAAGTTTCCCGGCGCACAAAACTCACTGGACGCGCTTTGCCGCCGTTTCGGGATAAGTACCGCACGTGAAAAACACGGCGCACTTCTGGACAGTGAAATTCTGGCAGAGGTTTATCTGGAACTGATCGGGGGTAGGCAACCCGATTTTGCGCTGAGTGTTGTTGCAGGTCGGGATGTCACCACAGGTGATAAACCCGAAAGCCGGTCGCGGATTGAGCCGCGCAAGATGCCCCTGGGGTCAAAACTGACTGAAGCCGAGGCCAAAGCGCATCGCGAATTTGTTGAAAAACTTGGGGCAGATGCGCTTTGGAATGGGTAAATCAGTTAACTTTTTTCTGTTCAGCGGCCAAACGCGCCAATTCTTGGCGGTAAAGTTGTACAAAGTCGATGTTGTCCACGTTTAAAGGCGGGAAGCCGCCATCAGCGGTGACATCGCGTACAATGCGGCGCACGAACGGAAACAACATGCGTGGGCATTCGATCATCAGGAATGGATGAAGTTGATCTTCGGACACATTTTCGATGTGAAACAGACCAGCATAATCCACTTCCAGCAGAAAAATGGTTTCTTCTTCGGCTGTCGCTGAAATAGTCAGCTTTTGGATGACTTCATATTGGTTTTCTTGGCCCTTACGCGCATCAAGATTAACTTGCACGTTGATATCAGGCTGAACTTGCTTGCCGCTGTTTTTTTGGGCAGCCACATTTTCGAACGACAGATCGCGGATATATTGATTGATGATTTGCATACGCGGCTGCAGTTGTTCTGCGGCTGCGGTTTCTTCTTTTTCTTCGGCCATTTCAAGCTCCGTTAATATTTCGCAGCGTTTTAACAGGCCCTAGCGTTTTGTCCAACCCGAATCACCCGGCTTTTTTGGCGCATCATCCAAAACCGAATAATTGCCGTCCAAAACAGAGGGGTCATTGCGGGGCTGTGCTTGATGGCCTTGGCCATTTACAGTAAAGCCACTGCCAAAAGCCTTGGCCGCACCCCATTTAATCAAGGCGGATCGCACCGGCGGGACTAGCAATAAAAACCCGATACTATCGGTAAAAAACCCGGGCGTAAGCAACAAAACACCTGAAAGCAGAATAAGTGCCCCGTGAACGATCGGATCAACCGGGTTTTCGCCGGTTTGCAGGGTAGATTGTAGACGTGCCAGCGTTGAAAGTCCCTGAGTACGCAACATATTTGTGCCGATGATTGCGGTCAGAATAACAATTGCAAGTGTTGGCCACAGGCCTATAAAGCCGCCTACCTTGATGAACAGGCCAATTTCTATGATCGGGATCATAATAAATAAGATTAATAGCGGCATAACTTCCCTTTCCTGTTATCAGTATATAGTCAGTGGACTTGATTGAACCAAGTCCATAAATATGTACAAGGTGAAAGATCGTTAAAGATCAACACAAAATATTAAAAAGGTGCCTTGATGAACCCTGCCATTATCCAGCTTATCGTTCTTGTGGCGATCGCGATATTTCTTTTCTTGCGCCTGAGGGGTGTGTTGGGTACGCGTGACGGGTTTGAGCCCAAAAACGATCCCTTGCAAGACCCGATAAAGCCTGCCGAAAAGGTAACGCCATTTGAGGTGATCGAAGGCGGGTTGGATCGTGATATCACCGATCACGTTGAAATGGACAGCCCTGCGGGCCAGGCTTTTGCAAAAATGAAAAAAATTGAACCCGACTTTTCTGTCAGCGAATTTTTGGAAGGTGCGCGTCAAGCTTACGAAATGATTCTTATGGCATTTGAAGGCGATGATCTGGACACTTTAGAAAAATTTCTAGCAGAGGATGTTTACGGAAGTTTTGCCTCTGTGATCGCAGATCGCAAAGAAGCAGGTTATAAAGTGAATTCCACCTTTGTGGGTGTGCGTGAGATGAAAATAACGGGTGCGAAATTCAATGGGCGTAATAAAAAAGCCGAGATTACCATGCGGTTCGTTGGTGAGCTTGTCAGTTATGTTGAAGATGCAAAAGGTAAAATCATTGAAGGCAAGCGCGATGTGATCAAGCGCCAAATCGATATTTGGACATTTGCACGTAAATTCGGCAGCAATAATCCAAACTGGGAATTGGGTTCTACGGGTGGATAAGGCTGATGGCGGCGAAGAAGCTTTCGGATACTGAAAAAGCGCTTTGGCGGGCAGTGACCGAAAGAGTTGATCCGATGCGTGATCGCTTTACGTTTGAGCCGACAATAAAGGCCAAACTGAAATCTGCAGGTGCCGCACCGCACCAACCCAAACTTTCTAAATTCAGGATTGGCGAAAAGATCAAAGCCGGGAAACATAGCCCGATTGAAAAAGTCTCGGGGCGGGACGTGACGCCCAATATGGACAAGAAAAACTTCCAAAGGTTGCTGCGCGGCAAGCTGGAAATTGATGGTCGCCTTGATTTGCACGGGCTGACACAAGAACAGGCCAGAATGATGCTGCGGGTCAAGCTGATGCAGGCGCATGAGCGCGGCAAGCGGCTTATTCTGGTGATCACCGGCAAGGGTAAAGAGCGCACTGATGAGTTTAATCGCCAGATTGTTGGAATTTTACGGCAAAACCTGCCCCTGTGGCTGCGCCAAGCCCCGCTGTCATCGATTGTTTTAGAGGTGACACCCGCACAACAACGCCACGGTGGCGAAGGGGCGTTTTATGTTTATTTGCGCAGGACCCGGTAAGGGGTAAATTGGGTTGGGTTTTACAGCATATACCTAGACACATCCGAAGCTTTGGCAAATGCACCCAGATGATCTTCAACGTATTTCTGGTTGATCACCACTTTTTCGCCCGGCTTGTCGGGGGCGGTGAAGCTTAGGTCTTCGAACACCCGCTCGATGATGGTATAAAGCCGCCTTGCGCCAATGTTTTCCACGGTTTGGTTGACGTCAGCGGATATTTTGGCGATGGCGGCGATGCCGCTTTTGGTGAATGTGACGGTGACATCCTCGGTTTGCATCAGCGCGGTATATTGCAAGGTCAGGGCGTTGTCGGTTTCGGTCAGGATGCGCACAAAATCCTGTTCGGTGAGCGCACGCAGTTCTACCCGTATCGGCAGGCGGCCCTGTAGTTCGGGTAACAGATCGGATGGTTTGGCGATGTGAAACGCGCCGGATGCAATAAACAGGATATGGTCGGTTTTCACTGGCCCGTGTTTGGTGGATACCGTGGTGCCTTCGATCAACGGCAGCAGATCGCGTTGCACGCCTTCGCGTGAAACATCGGCGCCGCGTGCATCCGAGCGCGCACAGACCTTGTCGATCTCGTCGAGAAAAACGATGCCATTTTGTTCAACCGCGTCAATCGCCTCATTGGTGACGGCATCTTGGTCAACCAGCTTGTCGGCCTCCTCAGCGATCAACACTTCGTAACTGTCGGACACTTTCAATTTGCGCTTGGTGGTGCGCCCGCCCATGGCTTTGCCGAATATATCGCCCAAATTCATCATGCCCATACCGGCCCCCGGTTGACCGGGGATGTCCATCATCTGCATCGGGTTGGATGTGTCGGCAAGCTCGACTTCTATTTCTTTGTCGTCCAGCAACCCGTCACGCAGCTTTTTGCGGAACATATCGCGGGTTTGCGCGCGCGCATCCTCGCCGCAAAGCGCATCGATTACACGCTCTTCAGCGGAAGCGTGTGCGTTGGCCTTAACGACCTCACGCATATCATCGCGCACCATCAAAATTGCACTATCGACCAGATCGCGCACGATCTGTTCAACATCGCGACCAACATAACCGACTTCGGTGAATTTGGTTGCCTCGACTTTCAGGAACGGAGCTTTTGCCAGTTTTGCCAGACGGCGCGAGATTTCGGTTTTGCCAACGCCTGTCGGTCCGACCATCAGAATGTTTTTCGGATAAACCTCGTCGCGAATATCGTCCGCCAGCAGCTTGCGCCGCCAGCGATTGCGCAGGGCGACGGCGACCGCGCGTTTGGCGTCTTTTTGGCCGATGATGAAGCGGTCAAGTTCGGATACGATTTCACGCGGGGTGAGGTTGGTCATAGGTCAGTCCTTTGGGGCGGTTTTCCACGGCGGCAATTTATCTTTGCCGTGAAAATCAGGTAAGGTGTTGAGCAGCTTGCAGCGCAGCTTTTCCCAATTAGAGCCAAGCAAGACAAGTCCCGCGCCAATTAGCAAAATAATCAAACCGTAATTGCCACCGAGCACTGTAAAAACAAGGGCGATCACATAGCCGATACCCGATATCAGGAATGATCGGCGGTCGATGGTGACGGCAACAAGAGCGATAACGATTAAAAAAACGGCCAGCAGCAGGAAAGAAACCAATGTTGCATTTGAATAGAGTGTCAGCGCGATAGAGTTTACAATCGCGGGTGCGGCCAAAACATGCAACCAAAACGCGTTGGCAGAGCGGCGCGTTACCCGGTGCGGGTCTGACATATCAAACCGAAGCGCGATGATAAACGCACAGATACCAAGCCCGATAGTGATCAGGCTAAACGACCATCCTGTTGAAAGCAGGAATAAATCGGATGTGTTTTTAACCTCTTCTCCGCCTAAGGAAAAAATCCCGATTGCAAAGGCGAAAACCGATAGGCCGGCCAATAAAAGCGAAAACGGAATGCGAAAAACCCCCCAATATGCAATCAGGCATATGGCGGTGATGCCACCCGCAAACGCCATCGTCAGGGTGTCGGGGCTTTCGGTTATTTTCAACAAGGCAAAGCCGATTTGAATGCCGCCTAGCCCGCAAAAGATACTTAATAAAATCGATGGCGCAATCATGCGGCGTTTAAGGGTAAAATAATATGTCATAAGTGTTACGACAAACAGTTGCACCACCCCAAAAACCATAAAAGCCGTGCCGTTGTTTTCAGAGCCGCTAAAGGCGGCAATGCCGGTCAGGGCAGTCCAGCCAGAATACAGGATAATCAGGCCGACAACGATAAAGACCTCGTTAAAGCCTTTGAACAGTTCAAACGGTTCATCTATTTCTGCGGTAGCTGTGCGGTAGCCGTGCCGTTCATCCGCTAGTTTTGTCAGTGACGCGGCTTGTGTTTCCGACAGCAGGCCGGCACTTACGGCTGCGCGTAAGTCGTCAGTTTTTATAGTCATTTTTCAATTACTTCCACTGTCATGTTGCCGTTTGTGTAAACACATATTTCGGCAGCTATTTTGATTGCACGGCGGGCGATTTTTTCGGCGTCATCTTTGCCGTCCATCAGGGCGCGTGCGGCGGCCAGAGCGTAATTGCCGCCCGAGCCGATAGCGGCAATATCATTTTCAGGCTGCAAAACGTCGCCTGCGCCGGTGATCACAAACAGGTCTGCCCCGTCGGTGACGATCAGCATGGCTTCCAGATTGCGCAGATATTTGTCCATGCGCCAGTCTTTGGCCAGCTCGACGGATGCTTTGGCCAACTGTCCTGGCGTTGCTTCCAGTTTTGCCTCTAGCCGTTCGAGCAGAGTAAAAGCATCTGCGGTGGAGCCGGCAAAGCCGCAAACCACATCATGGCCGCCCGGTGATATGCGCCGCACTTTGCGCGCGGTGCCCTTGATGACAGTTTGGCCAATGCTGACCTGACCGTCACCGGCAATCACAACTTTGCCGTCTTTTTTGACGCCAATAATCGTTGTGCCGTGCCAGCCGGGGAATTTGGAAGTTTCAGACATTGCGTACCTCGTTATCATTCTTGTTTTGAATATAGGGATAAGTTGATGAGCATTCCAGCGTATTTGCAGAAAGAAAAATGCAATAAAATTTCTAGATTTTTTGTGTGCAAAAATATTACAGTGCTAAGGCATTGAAAGAATCCGGGTTTTACTTTTTAGCCATATTGCACCTCTTTTCGGCAGAATTGCCGATGTCGAGCAGAATTCCCACTTACCCCAACTGTTTAGTTTTTCCGAACCTCCTTACTTTAACCCCTTGCATACCAGCCAGACTCAGCCTATATCCCTTTCCAACAGCGGAAAGACTGGCTTCCACCCCCAGACTTCCATCGGAAATTCTCGACGGGCGGCTGCCCGTTTTTTTGTGTTTGGAGCAAACCTTGTCAGACCTGATTGCAAAAGCGGCAATAGATAAACGCATGGCCGAAATTATTCGCCCCGTGATCGAAGATCTGGGGTGTGAGCTGGTGCGCGTGCGGCTGATGTCGGGCAAACGCACCATATTACAGATCATGGCCGATAAACCCAACGGCGGTATCGAGGTTGATGATTGTGCGCGTATTTCCACCGAAGTCGGTGCCATACTGGATGTGGAAGACCCGATTGAGGGTGATTATGCGCTGGAAGTATCCAGCCCCGGCATTGACCGGCCGCTGACGCGGCTGAAAGATTTCGATGTTTGGCAGGGCTATGAGGCCAAGCTGGAAACCTCTCAACTAATCGACGGGCGCAAACGCTTTAAGGGCGAATTGCGCGGTGTCGAAGATAATGAAGTGCTGATTGAAATCTCTGAGGGGATTATCGGCCTGCAATTTGACTGGCTTGATGATGCCAAGCTGGTTTTAACCGACGATTTGATCGCGCATACATTGAAAGCCCGCAAAGGCGCTGGTTTTGATGAGGCTGCGTTCGACGAAATTCAAACCGAAGAGGACTGAACCCATGGCTATTACCAGTGCAAACCGTCTGGAGCTGTTGCAGATCGCGGATGCGGTCGCGCGTGAAAAAATGATCGATCCCGATCTGGTTATTCAGGCAATGGAAGAAAGCATGGCGAAAGCCGCTAAATCCCGTTACGGCGCGGAATTGGACATTCGCGCCCATATCGACCGCAAATCGGGCGAGCTGACCATGACGCGCGTGCGCGAAGTTGTCGAAGAGGTGGAAAACCTGTCTACGGAAATGACTGTGGAAGAGGCCAAGGCACATATCGAGAACCCTGAAGTGGGCTCCTTGATTATTGATCTGCTACCACCGATGGATTTTGGCCGTATTGCCGCACAATCAGCCAAGCAGGTGATTTTGCAAAAAGTCCGCGAAGCAGAGCGTGAACGTCAATATTCGGAATTCAAAGACCGCGAAGGTGAGATCATCAACGGTCTGGTTAAACGGGTTGAATACGGCAATGTCATTGTTGATGTGGGCCGTGGCGAGGCGGTGTTGCGCCGTGATCAATTGATCAACCGCGAAATGTTCCGCAACGGCGACCGCGTGCGCTCTTATATTAAAGAGGTGCGTTCCGAAATGCGCGGGCCGCAAATATTTCTGTCAAGGACTGCACCTGAATTCATGGCCGAGCTGTTCAAAATGGAAGTGCCGGAAATTTACGATGGCATTATTGATATTAAGGCGGTCGCTCGTGACCCGGGTTCGCGCGCTAAAATCGGTGTGATTTCCTACGATAGTTCGATAGACCCGGTTGGGGCTTGTGTTGGTATGCGCGGCTCGCGCGTGCAGGCTGTGGTCAATGAACTTGGCGGCGAAAAAATCGACATCATTCCGTGGAATGAAGACGCGCCGACATTCCTTGTTAATGCCTTGCAACCTGCCGAAGTATCGAAAGTGGTTCTGGACGAAGATGCCGAACGTATCGAGGTTGTTGTGCCCGAAGAACAATTGTCATTGGCCATTGGTCGTCGCGGCCAAAACGTGCGCCTTGCTTCACAGCTTACTGGCCTTGATATCGACATCATGACCGAAGCTGAAGAATCCGAACGGCGTCAGGCAGAGTTTGAAACCCGCTCTAAGCTATTCATGGAAACCATGAATGTTGACGAGGTTGTCGCCCAATTGTTGGTTTCAGAAGGCTTCGCCACGCTGGAAGAAGTGGCCTATGTTGAAGTTGACGAACTTCTTGTCATAGACGGCTTTGACCAAGCCACAGCAGATGAATTACAAGCGCGTGCACGCGAAAGCCTTGAAGAGATCAATGCCAAAGCATTGGCCGAAGCCAAAACGCTCGGAACCCAGCAAAACCTGATCGACTTTGGCAGCCTAACCCCGCAAATGTTAGTGGCTTTAGCCAAAGACGGCGTCAAAACCATCGACGATTTTGCCACTTGCGCCGATTGGGAGTTGGCCGGCGGTTATACCACAGTAGACGGTGAGCGCGTGAAAGATGACGGTTTGCTGGAAAGCTTTGATATGGGGCTTGCCGAAGCGCAAGAACTTATCATGGCAGCCCGTTTGCAATTGGGCTGGGTCACAGAGGAACAGCTTGCCGAAGATGCAGCGGCCGAAGAAGAAGCCAATGCCGAAACTGAAGAGGAACCTGAAGCCTGATGCGTCAGGTTTCGGTGCTTGCCCGTGGGACGTGGTGGTCGAACAAATCGGACTGAAGTTATTGAACGTCGCTGTATAGCGACCAAAGAAACTTTGCCTAAATCAGAATTGATACGATTCGTAATGGATCCGAACGATATGGTTGTGCCCGATATCAACGAGCGCCTTCCCGGGCGTGGTATGTGGGTTAGGGCAAGCCGTGCTGACTTGAACAAGGCCATCGATCAGGGCTTGTTTTCGAAAGCCGCAAAACAAAAGGTTGGTGCCGCGGATAATTTGGTGGAATTGACCGAAACCCTGCTGACAAAACATACGATAGACTTACTGTCTATGGCGCGCAAAAGCGGCGCTGCGATTTGCGGTTATGAAAAGACCAAATCCGCTATGATTTCCGAACGGTGGTTTCTTCTGATACAGGCCAAAGATGGCTCAGACGGACAAAAGCGAAAAATACGCCCCTCCAGCGTGGCAAACTCCTATATTTCATGGCTCACAGCACAGGAATTGGGTTTGGCATTCGGACGGGAAAATGTGATACATGCGGCAGTGTCCAAAGGTGGACTCTCGGCCCGCATCCTATTAGAAGCCAATCGACTGGCTGGTTTTCGTAAAGACTACGATGCCACCCCGTCCAATATTGCTGGCTTGATACCAGCTGCGAAAGGTTAATACGAATGAGCGACGAAAACAATAACGACGGCAAAACAAAACCGCTTGGACTAAAGGGTGGTTCTGGTGTTGTGCGCCAAAGTTTTTCACACGGACGTTCAAAATCAGTCGTGGTTGAAAAGAAACGCAAGCGTGTCTTCGTTCCCGGAAAGCCAAGCGCAACACCGGCCCCGTCACGCTCGGGGGCCAAGTCTTCTGCTGCCGGTGTTTCCAATTCAGAAATGGAACGCCGCAGGAAAGCCCTAGTGGCAGCCGCCGGCCAAGAAAGCGCGCGCAAAGCCCGCGAAGAAGAAGAGACCCGTAAGCGCGAAGAAGAACGTGCTGAACGTCGCCGGGAACGTGAAGAAAAAGAACGCGAAGAAAAAGAACGTGTCGAGCGCAAGCTTGCGCGTGAAAAAGCGGCAACCGCCCCTGCCCCTGCGCCTGCCGCCGAAAAACCCGTTGATCCAAACGCCGCCCCGGCTGCTGCTATGCCAGCACCTGACCCGGATGTTACGCGCCCAGCCGCAAAATCCCCCACCGCGAAACGCGTTGAAAAGCCGCGCCGCGAAAAAGCCGGAAAAGGTGGCGGCGCAGGGGACCGCCGCAGCTCTGGCAAACTGACCATCAACCAAGCGTTGCGCGGTGGTGATGGCCGTCAAAAATCCATGGCTGCAATGAAACGCAAACAGGAACGCCAACGCCAACAAATGATGGGCGGAAACAAAACTGAACGCGAAAAAGTGATGCGTGATGTGCAAATCCCCGAAGCCATTACCGTAGCCGAGCTGGCAAACCGTATGGCTGAAAAAGTTGCTGCCGTGGTAAAAGCGCTGATGACCAACGGGATCATGGCAACGCAAAATCAGGTTATCGATGCCGACACCGCCGAACTAATTGTCGAAGAATTCGGCCATAAAGTTGTGCGCGTTTCAGACGCTGACGTTGAAGACGCCATTCAGGCGATCGAAGATGACGAAAAAGATCTGAAACCCCGCGCCCCGGTTATCACCATTATGGGTCATGTTGATCACGGCAAAACATCGGTTCTGGATGCCTTGCGCAAAACCAATGTTGTATCAGGCGAAGCCGGCGGAATTACCCAACATATCGGTGCTTATCAAATAACCACCGATGACAACACGGTATTAACCTTCCTTGACACACCGGGCCACGCGGCCTTTACCTCGATGCGTGCACGCGGCGCACAAGTCACCGACATCGTTGTTCTTGTCGTTGCCGCCAATGACGGCGTTATGCCACAAACCATCGAAGCCATTGCACATGCCAAAGCCGCAGAGGTGCCGTTGATTATCGCCATCAACAAAATGGATGTGGAAGGGGCTGACCCCACACGGGTGCGCACCGAATTGCTGCAACACGAAGTCATCGTTGAAGCAATGTCGGGCGAAGTACAGGATGTTGAGATTTCCGCCATCACAGGCCAAGGCCTTGATAAGCTGCTGGAAGCTATATCTTTGCAGTCCGAACTGCTTGAGCTGAAAGCCAACCCTAATCGTCCGGCCCAAGGGGCTGTAATTGAAGCCAAGCTTGATACCGGTCGCGGTCCCGTTGCCACGGTTCTGATTGAAGCCGGCACATTGCGCCACAAAGACATCTTTGTTGTCGGTGAACAATGGGGCAAAGTGCGCGCCTTGATCAACGATCAGGGTAAACAAGTCAAAGAAGCCGGGCCTTCGGTTCCGGTTGAGGTTCTGGGCCTACACGGCACACCTGAAGCCGGTGACGTGCTGAACGTAGTTGCCTCTGAAGCGGAAGCCCGTGAAATCGCCGACTACCGCATTCAAGTTGGTAAAGACAAAAAAGCCGCCGTAGGGGCGGGCGCCACACTGGATCAGTTGCTGGCCAAGGCTAAAGAGGACGAAAACGTTTCCGAGCTACCAATTCTGGTTAAAGCCGATGTTCAAGGCTCTGCCGAGGCTATCGTGCAAGCGATGGAAAAAGTCGGCAATGACGAGGTGCGTGTTCGCATATTGCACGCAGGCGTTGGTGCCATCACAGAATCGGATGTCACATTGGCCGAGGCATCGGGTGCGCCGATCATCGGTTTCAACGTTCGCGCCAATGCACCGGCACGTAACAGTGCCAACCAAAAGGGCGTTGAAATCCGCTACTATTCGATCATCTATAATCTGATGGACGACATCAAAGCAGCGGCCTCTGGTTTGCTGTCCGCCGAGATCAAAGAAACCTTCATTGGCTATGCCACCATCAAGGAAGTCTTCAAAATCACCGGCGCTGGCAAAATTGCCGGCTGTATCGTGACTGAAGGTGTGGCGCGCCGCGAAGCAGGCGTGCGCCTGTTGCGCGACAATGTGGTGATCCATACCGGCAAGCTAAAAACCCTGAAACGCTTCAAAGACGAAGTTAAAGATGTACACGAAGGTCAGGAATGCGGCATGGCGTTTGAAAATTACGAAGACATCCGCGAAGCCGATGTGATCGAAATCTTTGAAACCGAAGAAATCGAACGTAACTTGGATTAAACCCAGTTAGATGAACCTATTCAAAGGCACCGCAAATATTGAGCGGTGCCTTTTTATTAGGCTTTTATAATACCGCACCACGCTAGAATGTGCAGAATGATAAAGGCCGTGGCCTACGCCCCAAGCATTCTCCAGTTTGAAGTAGAGTCCTTGGGCGCAGGTCATATTGTAAGCTAATGGTCAAAAAGGGTTCGAAACGGCTGTAAGAATATCTGATTTATCATCAAATCACAGGGCGCGGGGCCTTGTTACTGCCTTTGTGTTGCTTTGCCTTGTTTTTCAAAGACAGGTAATGCGGTTTGCGTTTGGCTTTTTCTGCCAAAAGCTGTTTCATGGTTTTCTTTTGGGGTACTTTATCGTCTATTTTGTTGGTTTCTTTATCGGGCATTTTCTGAATATCCTAAAATCTGTGGGGCAATAAAGGCAGCGAAGCGGGGGCGACATCACTTTTTGTCGCGCGCGGCCTTCTCTTCCTTGGTTAGCACATTATTCCAAACATTTTTGCTGATGCCCAACTCTGGGCGCATGGGTTTGGTTTTACCGACGTTGACTTTTCCACCTTTGTTCAGGAACTCCTGAATAAGCGCATCATCTGTGGTTTCTTTGGGGACATATTTCATGGAAGTCAGCCTATCGCTTACGCTTACTGCAGGCAACAGGTAGTTGCGCAAAGGGCTGTGATGTGTGAAGTTCCATGGCGATCGCCAAAGGAAAGCACCACATGATAGTCTATGGATTGGAAACCTGCCCAATGTGTTCAAAAGCCCGCAAGGCGTTGGCGGCGGCAGGCAAAGACGTTGATTTCCGCGATGTCCGCGCCGACCCCCTGAATGAGGCCGAATTGGCTGAGCTGATCGCCGAGTTCGGCGATCGCCTAGTGGATCGGACAACCAATGATTACCGCGCGCTGAATAGCTGGCTGAAAAATTCAGAGGCCGAGGCGCAAATCGCAGCCAAACCCAAAGTAATGGCCCGCCCGGTAATACGCGATGGCGATAGTTTTTATCTAGGTTGGGATGATGCGGTTCAGGAAGCTTTGTGTTCGGGCTGATGGCTTGCGGGGTTTCTGGGCGGCGGCTGTGGGGAGTTAACGGCAGGTATACGAGGACGACAATCAGAAAAATGGGGGGATTACCCCCCCTTATGCCGTGTCCAGATAGGTCCGATATTCAAACGCGCTGACCTCGGTCGCGAAGCGTGCCAATTCTTGCCGTTTGGCTTTTAGATATATGCTGCGCAATATCGGGGCAAATATATCGCCCAATCCTGTTGAGCCTTCGAATGTATCCAGAGCATCGCCCCAATTTGTTGGCAAGCTTGGCAAGTTTGCGGTGAAAGCATCCCCCGCTGTGGCCGGTGCCGGCATTTCGGATTTGTCCATACCTGCCAATGCGGCCCCTAATATGGCGGCCAGAACCAGATAGGCGTTGGCATCTGCCCCCGCGACGCGGTGTTCAATCCGCCGCGCCAGATCCGGCCCGCCCGGAATGCGGATGGCGGTGGTACGATTTTCATAGCCCCAACCCACAGCACCCGGTGCATGGCAATTGGGGGCAAAACGGCGATATGAATTATAGTGCGGAGCGAATATTGCCATTGATGCAGGCATCATATCCAAGCAACCCGCAACCGCGTGATGCAATATCGGGCCGCCTTCCTCTGTACCATTGGCAAAGATGTTTTTGCCGTCTTTGTCCAGAATGGAAAAATGCACATGCAGCCCGTTACCAGGGCGATCCCCGAATGGTTTGGCCATGAAAGTAGCTGCTAAGCCTTGATCTCGGGCAACCGAGCGCACGATGCGTTTAAAAAACATCGCATCATCAGCGGCGCGTAAGGGATCGGGGACGTGATTAAGGTTAATCTCGAACTGTCCCGTTCCCGCTTCGGAAATAGCCGCATCCGCAGGCACACCCCAAGCATCACACTCCGCGTAAACCGCGTTTAAAAACGGCTCATGCAGATCAAGCGTGTCAAGCGATTCCAGAACTTGAAACTCTTGCTTGATCGGCGCAGTTTGCGCGGTGCCATAGACAGAATCGGGGTCTGTAAGATAAAATTCCAGCTCTGTAGCGACAACAACCGTTAAACCGCGCGCCTTGAAACGATTAACGATATTAGCCAAAGCCTGACGTGGATCGCCCAAAAACGGGGTTTTGTCTTCATGCAGAAATGTGCAGGGCACCAAAACCGCTGGATGCAGGGATGTAGACAATTTTAAAGGGCCGCGTCCTGTGGGGATACAATAGCCATCACTATCGCCAGAGGCAAAAACCAACTCGCTATCGGCAATATCGTTTCCCCATATATCAATGCCGCAAATGGATAGCGGCATGCGAAAGCCGTCTTTTAAGATAGTATCCAGCTTTTTTGCCGGCATACGCTTGCCGCGCATTTGCCCGTTTAAATCGAAAACGCCAACCTGAACATTGGGGTGTTTGGAGCAATCTGCCATGATTCGGG
>CAZMMG010000015.1:13619-16790 GCA_964567355.1 uncultured Neptunicoccus sp. | reverse complement strand
TGGACCTGTCACGGTTTAATGCCGCTCCATGAACTCATTTAAGCGGCAATTCTTTCGAAAGCCAAGGGACTTTTCCACCCTAATGCCGAGTGTTTACGGCGAGGATTATAAAAGCCGTTGATGTATTCAAAGATTGCCAGTTCAGCAGCACGGCGGGTGTGCCACGGGTGCCGCCAGATCAGTTCGGCCTTGATGGTTTTGAAGAACGCCTCGACGACGGCATTATCATAGCAATTGCCCTTGCCGCTCATAGAGACTTTGAACCCGTGTTGACGCAGACGTTTCTGATAATCGTGTGAGCAATATTGGGAACCGCGATCCGAATGATGGATGCAGCCTTTGGGTGGTTTTCGTAAGGCCACAGCCATGTCCAAAGCACGGATTGCAAGATCGCGTTTCATGCGATTACTGACGGCCCAGCCGATAACTCTCCGCGAATAAAGGTCCAGAACGACAGCCAGATAGAGCCAACCCTCTTGGGTCCAGATATAGCTGATATCGACCACCCATTTATGGTTGGGTCGACCCGCATAGAAATCACGGTTCAGCAGGTTGGGTGCGATGTTGAACTTGTGGTTGCTATCCGTAGTAACCTTGTGTTTACGCGTTCTGACAACAGCAATGCTGTTTTGGCGCATCAAGCGACCGACGCGGCGATGGCCGACATCCAAGCCCAGTTCTTTCAATTCCTCCGTCATCCTGGGCCGGCCATAACTGCCTAGAGACAAGCGATGCTGTTCTCGGATATGTGCCAGCAATACCATATCCTTACGCTGGCTCTGGCTGATAGGGCGAGAGCAAAAAGCGCGCAAGCCACGTGGGCTGACATTCATAATCCGGCACAACCGTTCTGCCGGAATAGCACCGCGGTTTTCTTCGACAAATCTAAACCTCATGGCTTTTGACCCGCGAAGAAGATGGTGGCTTTTTTTAGCACTTCCCTCTCCTCGCGAAGCAATCGGTTCTCTTTGCGAAGCCGAGTGACTTCCGCCTCAAGATCGCTTTGGGCCGTAGGCGCAGGCAACTCTTTGCGTTCCAATTGTATCCAGCGGCTCAACGTCGAAAAACCAACGTTAAAGTCAGCAGCTACTTGCTTGCGACTCAACCCACTCGTCAGTGCTACGCGCACCGCTTCCTGTCTGAATTCTGTCGTATGTTGTGATGCCATTTCGTTTCTCCTTTTGCGTATAATACGCGGTTAAAGGAGCGGCACAATTCCGTGACAGGTCCAAAGCTCCTTAACGGTACCGTTTGTATGAACTGGGTCATCCTGAGGGACAGAGTGATTGTAGTACTCAATACCATTATCATCCAAAAACTTGACCATCTTATCATATGCATCGCCATAGGCCCAAGAATGGCTAATAAAAATTCGATATGTTGTAGACATTTTTAATCTCCGTAAAATTCAATAAGATTTAATCTCCGTAAAATTCAATAAGAACAATTTAGCAACAAAACTACTTGCATTCAAGAGCTATCTCTATACCTGTGCGTGTAATTAAGCTAAAAATGCAGTTTCACCACGATCATGGCCATCGTCCTTGGACGAGGGCCGCGCCCGACCCTCCCCATGGGAGGGCGCAAATGCACCCACCCAGGGTCAGGCGCTTCGTGGCAGATAGGGACGTTGTGATTGTCATTTCACAAATACCTTGCTCTTATGCTTGCATCCCCCCCGCATTGCCGCGATATTCATCCAATGAGTCTACCACCCGGTTTTATTGATGAATTGCGTGACCGTTCCTCGATCGCTCAGGTCGCAGGGCGCAAAGTGACTTGGGATGCGCGTAAATCCAACCCCGGCAAGGGCGATTATTGGGCGCCCTGCCCGTTTCACGCGGAAAAAACCGCGTCTTTTCATGTCGATGACCAAAAAGGCTTTTATTATTGTTTTGGCTGCCATGCCAAGGGCAATGTTTACGGCTTCATACAGGAAACCGAAAACGTGAATTTCATCGAAGCGGTCGAGATATTGGCGCGTGAGGCCGGTATGCCGCTGCCCGAGCGTGATCCGCGTGCTCAGGAAAAGGCTGATCAGCGCACGGTTCTGGTCGATGTGATGGAACAGGCGGTGCAATATTACCGTTTGCAATTGCGCACCAATGCGGCCCAAAACGCGCGGGATTACTTGCAAAAGCGCGGCCTGCCCGAAGCCACGCTGGAACAGTTTCAAATCGGTTATGCCGATAATGGCCGGGGTGGCCTGTTTCAACACCTGACCGGCAAAGGGGTGTCGCCTGACGATATTGTCATGGCGGGGCTGGCGATCAAGCCCGATGACGGCGGCAACCCGTTTGATCGATTTCGGGGCCGAATCATGTTCCCGATCCGCGATGCGCGGGGTCGCTGCACCGCCTTTGGCGGCCGTGCAATGGATCCCAACCAACCCGCCAAGTATCTGAATTCCCCAGAAACCCCGCTGTTTGACAAGGGCCGCACACTTTATAACCAGATGCCTGCACGTGAAGCGGCCGGCAAGGTACAAAGCCTGATCGTAGCCGAGGGCTATATGGATGTGATCGCCCTTAGCCAAGCCGGTTTCAAGCATGCGGTCGCCCCTTTGGGGACGGCAATTACGGCAGATCAGTTGCAACTGATGTGGCGCATCACAAACGAGCCTATTATCGCACTTGATGGCGACAAAGCCGGGTTACGTGCCGCAATGCGGCTGATCGATATTGCCCTGCCGCTGCTGGAGCCGGGCAAATCCCTGCGGTTTTGCCTGCTTCCCGAAGGTCAGGACCCAGACGATTTGATTAAGGCGTCCGGGGCCAAAGCAATGCAGGCTCTGCTCGACAATTCCCAACCGATGGTAAAGCTGTTGTGGCAACGCGAAACAGAAGGTCGCATTTTTGACAGCCCCGAACGCCGCGCCGCCCTTGATGCCGATTTGCGCAAGGCTTTGAACAGCATTCAGGATAGATCGATCAAAGCGCATTACGGGCAGATCATCAAAGATTACCGCTATGATCTGTTCACCAAAGCCCGCCCCAAACAGGCGCAAAATCAACCGTGGGGCGGAAAAAATTGGCGTACCAAGGCCCCGGCAAAAGCCTCGATGGATTTGAAATCCTCCCATTTGGCCCAAGCGGAAAAGGCCGAGATACGGCTACGCGAGGCAGTGATTTTACTAGCCGCAATCCTGAACCCGCAAGCGGCCTTGGAAAA
>CAZMMG010000015.1:0-13519 GCA_964567355.1 uncultured Neptunicoccus sp. | reverse complement strand
GATTCGTTTTAACCTTACGGGAGTAAGAAATGGCAGCTAAAGATACCGCACAGGGCAGAAACGAACAGGCCGAAGGGGCCGCGTCAATATCCGACAACAGTCAGGCCGACATCAAGAAGATGATTTCAGTTGCGCGGGCGCGCGGCTATATCACTTATGACGAGCTGAACAAAGTTCTGCCCCCTGATCAGGTTTCATCCGAACAAATCGAAGATGTGATGTCGATGCTGTCCGAAATGGGCATCAACATTATCGAAGGCGACGATGTGGAAGAAGACGGGCCGCGTGATTTGACCGTGGTTGAAACCGACAAGAAAGAACTGGCCCTTGCCAACACAGGCGAAGCCAAGCTTGACCGCACCGATGATCCGGTACGCATGTACCTGCGCGAAATGGGCTCGGTCGAGCTGCTGTCGCGCGAAGGTGAAATTGCCATTGCCAAACGCATTGAAGCCGGGCGCAATACCATGATTGCAGGGCTTTGCGAAAGTCCGCTGACGTTTCAGGCCATTACCATCTGGCGCGAAGAGCTGCTGGACGAAGAAATTCTGCTGCGTGATGTGATCGATCTGGAAACCACTTTCGGCAACTCGATGGAAGACGGCGATGTTGTGCCGGTGGCCAGTACATTGGGCTCGACGCCCGCTAATATGAAACCCGTCCCGGTCAAAAAAGAGCCGGAACCCGAGGTTGATGCCGACGGCAATCCTATTGTGAACGATGAAGACGACGATGAAGACGAAGCCGCTAACCTATCATTGGCTGCAATGGAAGAGACATTAAAACCGCAAGTGCTGGATACTTTGGCAAAGATTGCCAAAAGCTACACCAAACTTGCCGAAATGCAGAACGTGCGGATTTCCGCGACACTGAACGAAGATGCCTCTTTTTCAGCCAAAGAAGAAAAAGCCTATCAAAAACTGCGCTCTAAGTTGGTGGAACAGGTCAACGCGTTGCACTTTCACAACAACCGCATCGAGGCCCTGATTGATCAGCTTTACGGCATCAACCGCAAAATCATGTCGCTCGATAGTGGCATGGTGAAACTGGCAGACCAGTCACGCATCAACCGCCGCGAATTTATCGACGCTTACAAGGGCCGCGAGCTGGATCCCATGTGGCTGGACAATATCGCGAAAATGCCCGGTCGCGGCTGGGCGACATTTATTGAAAAATATCGCACAAAAGCCGAAGCCATCCGCGAAGAAATGGCGCAAGTGGGCCAATATGTCGGCGTTGATATTCCCGAATACCGACGTGTGGTGAACCAGGTGCAAAAGGGCGAAAAAGAAGCCCGCGCCGCAAAGAAGGAAATGGTTGAAGCCAACCTGCGCCTAGTGATTTCCATTGCCAAGAAATACACCAACCGCGGCTTGCAATTCCTTGATCTTATTCAGGAAGGTAACATTGGCCTGATGAAAGCGGTGGATAAGTTTGAGTACCGTCGCGGCTATAAATTCAGCACTTACGCCACATGGTGGATCCGTCAGGCGATCACGCGAAGCATCGCCGATCAGGCCCGCACCATCCGTATTCCGGTCCATATGATCGAGACCATCAACAAGCTGGTACGCACCGGCCGCCAAATGCTGCACGAAATCGGCCGCGAGCCGACGCCCGAGGAATTGGCAACCAAGCTGCAAATGCCGCTGGAAAAAGTCCGCAAGGTGATGAAAATCGCCAAAGAACCGATTTCACTGGAAACCCCGATCGGCGACGAAGAAGATAGCCAACTGGGCGATTTCATCGAGGATAAAAACGCCATCCTGCCTTTGGATAGTGCAATTCAGGGCAACCTGAAAGAAACCACAACACGGGTTTTGGCGTCCCTGACACCGCGCGAAGAACGGGTGCTACGGATGCGTTTCGGTATCGGCATGAATACCGATCATACGCTGGAAGAGGTCGGGCAACAGTTCAGCGTGACCCGCGAACGTATTCGGCAGATAGAGGCGAAGGCGTTAAGGAAGTTGAAGCATCCTAGTCGTAGCCGGAAATTGCGGAGTTTCTTGGATCAGTGATTATAAGGCGCCTTCGGGTGCCTTTTAGTTACTTAGCATCCGGCAATCTTGACTACAGAAGACTTGGGCGATTCAAGGCGCAATGAAAATTGAGTACCTGAAACTTCTGGTTTCCAGCCCTTCACTATGGCTAATTGTATAGTTTTGGCAATAAATTTAGGCAACACAACAGAATACCACCCTGAGATACCTTGTTGTTCTGGATCATATTCATCCCAATTCACATGGGCATGTAATTTTGAACCATTACCACTCTCACTTTGAATAGTAATATCGTTCCATCCACTGTTTTCAAAAAATGCCCAGCGATAAGATGTACCGTCGACAACTATTTTTCGAGAGCTTTTTTTGGGTAATGCCATTTTATAGCTTTCTGTTTCAAGGCCAAATATTATCACCCTAATTGTAAAAACACAAACAATAAGCAAGCCGTAGGGTGGGCTTCAGCCCACATATACCTGTGAATTTGTTGCCGCAACGCGTGGGCTGAAACCCACCTTACAATCCAACTACAACACCCCACCCAGCACAACGGTCACAAAAGCCCCTCCCCGACTCCCCCGCAGGGGGAGGCTTCTCAAAGATTGCTTTGCAATCTTCTGCCAGCCCAACGGGGGCTGCGCATTCAAAGAATGCGCTCGAATGTTGCGGGTGTCTCGACCCTTTCAAACTTGGAGGTTTTGGGTGGGTGATTTAATTCCCGACCTTCACCTTCCACAAATCTTGACATAACGTACGCAATCGCGTACACATGCCCCATGAAACACACATCCACAACCCACTTACGCCAAAACCTGTCCAAGATGATGGATCAGGTTAATGATGACCATGAGCCGCTTATTATCACCCGCGCCAAGGGAAGCCCTGCGGTTCTGATCTCGCTTGATGATTACACGGCGATGGATGAAACCGCTTATCTGATGGCAAGCCCTGCCAACAAAAAGTCTCTGCTTGATGCCATTGAACAGGCAAAGCATGGTGATTTTGTCACCAAAACCATGGATGAGCTTGAAGCAATGGCCGGGGAATGAATGTCAGCTTTACGGCCACAGGGTGGGAACATTTTGTGTATTGGCAAACCCACGACAAAAGCATCCTGCGCAAAATCAATGCCCTGATCAAAGAATGCCAACGCCACCCGTTTGAAGGTATGGGAAAACCGGAGCCGTTAAAGGGTGATCTTTCGGGCTATTGGTCACGCAGAATTACCCGCGAACATCGTTTAGTGTATAAAGCCACAAAGGACGGTTTGATTATTATACAATGTCGTTATCATTATTAGGTAGCTGCCCCCCTACCGCTTGATCTCCATCACCTGGCGCAAGTCCCCTGTGGCCCGGTCATAGATCAAAATACGGTTGTCGCCAGTGACCACGGCAAACCAGTCGGGGCCTTGGGTAAAGGTCTCGGCTTTGGAGCCATCGGGCAGGGTTATGCTGGCAGGCAGCGGTAATTCGGGCTTGGAGGGTGCTAATCGCATGACAAGCAGGGCAATGAGCGTTACAAAGCCCAAAATCATCACCACCATCAGGGCTGTGACCAGTCGGCGCAATAGCGTCAGGTTCTTTGGCTCTGGAGTTTCGCCGGAAAGTTCGTTCATGTCAGACCCCAATGATAAATCACTTGTTTTGACGCTTAATGACGCGCCACCGCCCCGTCTTGATAAAGCTTTGGCGCAGGTTGTGCCAGAGGGGATAGTGCTTAGCCGCTCGATGCTGACGAAGCTGATTGAAAACGGTTCCGTAGCGCGGGTTGGCGGAGATGTTGTCACCAAACTGAAAACAAAAGGTAAAGCGGGTGAAGCATGGCAGGTGATTTTGCCCAAACCCGCCGCATTAGAAGCCGAACCTGAAGATATTCCGGTTGATGTGATCTATGAGGACGATGATCTGATCGTAGTGAACAAACCTGCCGGCATGGTGGTGCACCCTGCCCCGGGCTCGGAAACAGGCACGCTGGTCAATGCGCTTTTGCATCATTGCGGCGATAGCCTGTCAGGCGTGGGCGGGATGAAACGGCCCGGTATCGTGCACCGTATCGACAAGGATACCTCCGGTCTGTTGGTGGTGGCAAAATCGGACGCGGCGCATCAGGGGCTGGCAGCGCAATTCGCCAAGCACACAATCGAGCGGCGTTATATTGCGTTCACCTACGGCGCCCCCAGCCGGTCTGACCCGCGTATCGCGGGCTTGCAGGGCGTGGCTTTTGAAGACGGCGGCGTGATCCGCGTGGCAACAAATATCGCACGCCACAAAACCGACCGAAAACGCATGGCCGTGGTCAATGACGCAGGCCGTCATGCTATTACCCGCATGACCCTAAGCGAAAGTTACGGGTCAGAGGCGCGCCCCTATGCCGGCAAAATCGAATGCTGGCTGGAAACTGGGCGCACCCATCAAATCAGGGTTCATGCCAGCCATATCGGCCACGGCATGATCGGAGATCCTATTTACGGTAAGCGCAAAAGCCTGCCGATGAATGATTTTGAGGGTGCCGACAGGGTTTTTCTGGAAGAATTTCATCGCCAAGCCCTGCATGCGGCAAAACTTGGCTTCATTCACCCGGTTTCAAAAAAACTGTTGCGGTTCAGCTCGGAATTGCCCAAAGATTTGCAACAATTAGAGCAGGTTCTTTCGGGGTAATTTATTAATTAGTATTTATTTACATAACGTCAATTGGTCTTGTAAATTTTCCATAAGACCCCATTTGAACCATATGTTAATAACCTTGGGGGTCAATCCATGAGCTACACAAACCTACCTGCACCATCACCGGAACAAGGCCTGTCTAGCTATATGCAGCAGATCCGAAAATTTCCGATGCTGGAACCAGAAGAGGAATATATGCTGGCCAAAGCATGGGTTGAGCGTGAGGATAGCAAAGCCGCCCATAAACTGGTGACCTCGCACCTGCGCTTGGCGGCTAAAATGGCCATGGGTTACCGCGGCTACGGCTTGCCGATTGCCGAAGTGGTGTCCGAGGCCAATGTGGGCCTGATGCGGGCGGTAAAACGCTTTGACCCTGAAAAAGGCTTTCGCCTGTCAACCTACGCCATGTGGTGGATCCGTGCCAGTATTCAGGAATTTATCCTGCGCAGCTGGTCTTTGGTGAAAATGGGCACGACATCGGCGCAAAAGAAACTGTTTTTCAACCTGCGCAAGGTGAAAAAGAAAATCGGCGTGATGGAAGACGGCGATATGCGCCCCGAACATGTTCAACAGATTGCCTCGCAACTGAATGTGACCGAAAAAGAAGTCACTTCAATGAACCGGCGCATGTCGGGCGGCGATGCGTCATTGAATGTGCGTGTCGGTGGTGATGACGGTGAAGGGGCGGCTGAATTTCAGGATTGGCTGGAAGACGAAGACGCCGATCAGGCGGCGGATTACGCCGAACGCGACGAGTTGGAAGCACGCCGCGCGTTGATGACCGAGGCGATGTCTGTACTGAACGACCGCGAAAAAAATATCCTGACCAAACGCAAGCTACAGGATAAACCCGCAACACTGGAAGAGCTGTCAGGCGAATACGATGTCAGCCGCGAGCGTATCCGCCAAATCGAAGTGCGTGCGTTCGAGAAATTGCAGCAAAAGATGCGCCAGCTGGCGGTGGAACGCGGCATGATGAAGGGGGCTTGATCGCTACTTTGGCAGGCGCGCGCGCAATACCCGCATCATATTACCGCCCATCACTTTGCGGATCTGATCGTCACTTAACCCGTGGTCGATCAGCGCCTGTGTCAGGGCCGATAGTTCGGATGCGTCAAACCCGGTTTTGACCGAGCCGTCAAAGTCCGACCCCAAAGACACGTGATCTTCACCCAAAAGATCAACCGCCGCTTTGATCGTGGCCGCCACCCCCTTGGGGTTGGCCCCACAGGTCACATCGGCCCAGTAGCCGATGCCGACAACCCCGCCGGTTGCGGCGATCTTTTGCATCAGCGCGTCGGGGATATTGCGCTTGGTCTTGCAATGGCTGTAAATGCCAGTGTGGCTGAGAACCAGCGGAATATCAGTCATATCCAGCACATCGCGCACCACCTGTTGACTGGAATGGGCCAGATCAAGCACCAAGTGGCGTTTGACCACTTCGCGCACCACTTGGCGGCCAAAATCGGTCAGTCCTTTATTGCCTTGACCGTGCAATGAGCCGCCCAGTTCATTGTCGAAAAAATGCTGCAAGGCAACCAGACGGTATCCTGCCTCCATCAGAGTATCCAGATTGTTGATGTTGCCCTCCAGCGGATGGCCACCCTCGATACCCAGCACGCCGCCGACGATTTTTTCACCATTTTTGCGCCGTGCCAAGACCGTATCAAGATCGGCAACCGTGCGGATGATTTTCAGATCATTCGGGGCTTTGGCTTCAAAGCCTTGCAGTTTCTCGGCTTGATAAACTGCGCGCTCTAGCAGGCTGCGCCATGTGCGCACCGGCCAAAGCTGTCCCACTGCCAGCAGGGTGATATTGTCGGGTGCATTGGCTACATTATGTTGATAATTCAAGCCTCTGGGAGTTTTGGTCACGGCGGTAAAAACCTGAACCGAAACATTGCCCTCTTGCAGGCGGGGAATATCCACTTGACCGCGGGTGCCGCGTTTCAGCAAATTGCGCCTCCACAGCAGGCTGTCCGCATGCCAGTCGCCGATGATCAGGGATTTGTGCAGGGCGGAGGCCTGTTCGGACACTGGATAGGGATCATGCGGCAGTACCGCGTTTCTGCCTTTTTCAACGATGGCAGGCGTGAAACCGAAAAATCCGATGGCACCGATAATGGCCAGAATAACGACTAGCTGAATTGTACGTTTGATAAATTTGGCCATGTGTTGCCCTCTGCCCCCGTCCGGATTGAACTGGAGGCAGAAAACCATTATTCGATTTGAAAAGCCAGATAAACGTAGCGTCTAGCTGATCTGGCAGTCCGAGTGATTGTTGCCACCAGTTGATTTTGAATGATGTCAAAATGAACAAACATGGCATCTAGGAAACTCACAACTGTATTTCACTTTGCCTAGCCAAGAACCTCGGTCACCGCCTGTTTCAGTTTACCGGCGATTTCGTCGGCCTCATCGCGGGTCAGACAGAAAGGCGGGGCAAAACCAAGGATGTCGCCTTGCGGCATCGCCCGGCTTATAATGCCACGGCTCAAAAGCGCATCATTCAGCGCGTAGCTGACTTTTTTGCTCGCATCGAAATAGGTGCGGCTGTCACGGTCTTCGACAAACTCGACCGCCAAAAGCAAACCGTCACCGCGCACTTCCCCTACATTGGCGTGATCACCTACGGCCTCGTTCAGAACCTTTTTCAGGTAAGCCCCCATGGTGCCTGCATTCTCGACAAGGTTGAGATCATCAAGCAGTTTCAGGTTGGCAACACCGGCCGCCGCGCTGATCGGGTGGGCGGAATATGTCCAGCCGTGGCCGATCGGGCCAAGCTTGTCGGTGCCTTCTTCCAGCACCTTCCAGAACCTGTCGCTGACAATGGAACCGGACAGAGGCGCGTAAGCCGACGTCAGGCCTTTGGCAATGGTGATAATGTCAGGTTTCATGCCGTAATGCTCGGAGCCGAACATCGAGCCGAGGCGGCCAAAACCGGTGACAACCTCGTCGGCGATTAGCAGGATATCGTGCTTGTCCAGCACGGCCTGAATTGCGGGCCAGTAACCTTCAGGTGGCGGAACCAAACCGCCGGTTCCCAGTGCAGGTTCACCGATAAAGGCAGCGATGGTATCGGCACCTTCGCGTTCTATCAGCTCTTCAAGGGCTGCCACGCAATGGGCAACAAATTCCGGTTCGGACTGATCAAGGTTATCGCGGCGATAGTAATAGGGGGCCTCGGTGTGGATCACGTTGGAAAGTGGCAGATCGAACTTGTTGTGAAACAGCCCCAACCCGGTCAGCGAGCCGGTCATCAGACCCGAACCGTGATAGCCGCGCCAGCGCGAGATGATTTTCTTTTTCTCGGGGCGATCAAGCACGTTGTTGTAATACCAGACCAGCTTGATGTTGGTTTCATTGGCATCCGACCCGCTAAGGCCGAAATAGACTTTGGACATGTGCTTTGGCGCACGGTCCAAAATCATTTTTGCAAGCGTGATCGAGGCTTCGGTGCCGTGGCCGACATAGGAATGGTAATAGGCCAGTTCTTTGGCCTGTTTGCCAATCGCTTCGGCAATCTCTTGACGGCCATAGCCGACATTCACGCAGTAAAGACCGGAAAAAGCATCCAGCAGGCGGTTGCCGTCACGGTCCTCAATATGACAATTCTTGCCGCCTGTCACAACACGTTGCGGGATGTTGCCCCGGGCGAACTCGGCCAGATGGGTAGAGGGATGGAAAAAATTCTCGCGGTCCCATTGTTCCAGTTTATCGTTCTTTAACATTGTTCTTCCTTCTTTATTTTACGCCCAATCACGGCAGACGTATTTGATTTCCATAAATTCTTCCATGCCGCGCCGCGCACCTTCGCGCCCCAGACCGGATTGCTTGCTGCCGCCAAAGGGTATTGGCGCGCCGGTAACCTTGGTACGGTTCACCGCCACCATGCCGAATTGCAAAGCCCGGCTAACGCGGTAGATGCGTTTCGGGTCGTCGGAGTGGACATAAGCCACCAGCCCGTATTCAGTGTCATTGGCGCGCGTGATCACTTCGGCCTCGGAGTCAAACGGGGTGATTGCCGCAACCGGGCCAAAAGTTTCGTCCGACATGATCAGCGCATCGCGCGGCACATCGGTCAAAACTGTGGCCTCGTAGAAAAGCGGCCCCAGATCGCTGCATTTACCACCACAAGCCAATTTCGCGCCTTTAGCCAGTGCATCGGCGACATGGTCTTTCTGTTTTTGAACCGCACCCGCGTTCATCAGCGGGCCGAGATCACAATCATCCATACCTTTGCCAAGGGTCAACATTTTGGTGGCGGCGGTGAATTTTTCACAAAACTCGTCGTAAATCGGTTGTTCTACGAATATCCGGTTAGCCCCCAGACAGTCCTGCCCCGTGGTTGCGAATTTTGCCTTGATCGCTTCGGTCACGGCATTTTCCATATCCGCACCCTTGAACACAATAAACGGCGCATGCCCGCCCAATTCCAAAACCAGTCTTTTTACAGTGTCGGCGGATTGCCGGTACAACAACTTTCCGATCTGGGTTGAGCCGGTAAAGGATAATGCGCGAACACGGGTGTCTTTTGTCCAGGGTTCCACAATGACAGGGGCAGAACCGGTCACCACGTTGAACACACCCGCCGGCATGCCCGCACGTTCCGCCAGCTCGGCCAGAGCCAACGCCGAATAAGGCGTCTCAGCGGAAGGATGCGCCACCAAGGTACAGCCGGCGGCCAGTGCCGCGGCGGCCTTGCGGGTCAGCATGGCGTTGGGGAAATTCCACGGGGTGATCAGGGCCACAACACCCACCGGTTCGAGCCAAAGTTCGACCTCGGCATCGGGCAAGTGGCTGGTCACGCCTTCGATATTGGGGCGTTTGGCCTCTTCGGCGTAAAACTCGGCAAAAGCCGCGCCGTAATCGATTTCGCCGCGGGCCTCAGAGATCGGTTTACCCTGTTCGCTCACCATAATCCGCGCCAAATCTTCTTTGTGCTCGATCAGCAAGTCGAACCATCTGCGCAAAATGATACTGCGTTCTTGCGGTAGTAATCCCGCCCAACCAGAGAAAGCCGCTTGCGCCGCATCTACCGCTGCCGCGCTTTGCACCGCTGACAAGGATGCGACCTCGCCAACCAGCGTTCCGTCGGCAGGATTGGTTACAGGGAATGTCGCACCATCAGCCGCGCCAACCCATTTGCCTGCAATATATGAAAAATGGCGCAAAAGCCGTTTGTCAGTGACCAGATCGTCCACATTCAATCCTTTGATTTAACTCAAAAAGAAAATATGACTTTTGGCAGGGCGTAGATACTGAATTTCAGGCCCAAAAGAGAGGAATCATCTTTTTCGGTGCGTTTCGCACTATATTCCACTTATCGCGCCAGCAAAATATCCAGCGGCGGTACGGTTGAGTTTTTGACCGGTTTGGTCACCACATAGGTAAAATAACGCGCCAGTCCGATTTTTGCCTCCAGCATGTCGTCAATCAGGCGCTGATACGCGTCGATGTCTTTGCTGACCACCTGTAGAAAATAATCCAGCCCCCCGCCCAAAGACCAGCATGCCATGACCTCGTCATAGCGTTGCATCGCCTTTTCAAAACGCTGGAATGAGGCGGCGGTGTGATCGGCCAGCTCGACCGCAACAAAAACCGTAACATGGGGGCCGAGCTTTTTAAGGCTGATCTGGGCGCGGTAACTTTCGATCAGCCCGTCTTTTTCAAGCCGTTTCAAACGGTTCCAGCACGGTGTGGCCGACAGGCCAACACGCTCGGCCAGCGCGGCCTTGGTAATGCGCCCGTCTTCGGCCAGCACCCGAAGGATGGCAATATCGCGTGTGTCGAGTGTGATCATTTCTCTGACCTAGCCCCGATATCCATACGGGTCAACAGTACCGCGCAGTGTGGAAATATTTACCTCACCCCTCCATCGCTTCCAGCTCATCAATCATCGAGCTGATCAGACTTAACCCTTTATCCCAAAATTTCGGATCAGTTGCATCCAGCCCGAAAGGTGCCAGCAATTCGGTGTGATGCTTCGATCCCCCCGCACGTAGCATATCAAAATACTTCGCCTGAAAATCCGGATCACCTTCGGCATAGACCGCATAAAGCGCGTTCACCAGACCGTCGCCGAACGCGTAGGCATAAACATAGAACGGCGAATGGATGAAATGCGGGATATAGGCCCAGAAAGTCTCGTAGCCGTCCATGAAGTTAAATACCGGGCCAAGGCTTTCGGCCTGTACCGACATCCAGATGTCGTTGATTTGATCAGGCGTCAATTCTCCACTTGCGCGGGCCGCGTGCAATTTGCATTCAAAGTCGTAAAACGCAATTTGGCGCACCACAGTGTTAATCATATCCTCAACTTTACCGGCCAACAAACGCTTGCGGACGGCCTGATCAGGGGCGGCATCCAGCAATTTACGGAAAGTCAGCATTTCGCCGAAAACCGACGCAGTTTCGGCCAAGGTTAGCGGGGTTGAGGACAATAACTCGCCCTGATCAGCCGCCAATACCTGATGCACCCCGTGGCCCAGCTCATGCGCCAAAGTCATCACATCGCGTTGTTTTCCAAGGTAATTCAGCATCACATAGGGGTGTACATTGGTTACCGTCGGATGCGCAAAGGCACCGGGGGCCTTGCCGGGTTTGACGCCTGCATCAATCCAGCCCTTGTCGAAAAACGGTTCGGCAATTCGGGCCATTTCAGGGGCAAAATCGCTATAGGCGCCCAGCACTGTGGTGCGCGCTTCATCCCATGAAATCGTGGCACTGTCCTGATCAGGCAAAGGCGCGTTGCGATCCCAGACTTCCATGGTTTCCAGCCCCATCCATTTGGCTTTCAGCGCATAATAACGGTGCGATAATTTCGGATAAGCCGCAACAACCGCATTACGCAAAGCTTCTACCACCTCTGGTTCCACATGGTTGGCCAGATGGCGGCCCGCTTGCGGGGTTGGCAGGCCGCGCCAGCGATCCTCGATCTCTTTTTCTTTCGCCAAAGTATTGGTGATCCGGGCAAACAGCGCAATGTTGCCTTGAAACACTTTCACCAGCGCTTTTGCGCCTTTTTCGCGCTGCGCACGATCTGCATCCGACAACAGGTTCAGGGTGGCTTCCAGCGGCAATTTTTCTCCATCCACATCAAAGCTCAGCCCCGCCATGGTTTCATCAAACAAGCGGTTCCACGCGGTGGCACCAACCACAGATTGATCATGCAGAAATTTTTCCAACTCGTCGGACAACTGGTACGGTTTCATTGCCCGCATCTGATCCAGAATAGGTTTGTAACGCGCCAAATCCGCGTCCGCTGCCAGCATTGTATCCAGCTGCGCATCATCGACACGGTTCAATTCAAGGCTGAAAAACACCATCGGGGCTGACATATCGGTGATGGCACCTTGCATATCGGCCATGAATTTGGCGCGGTCGGCATCAACGGTGTTCTGATAATAACGCAGACCTGCAAATGACATCACCCGACCCATGATGTTCTGGATTTTTTCAAAGCGCAGGATACAGCCCAACAATCCTGCGGCATCGAGATCGGCCAGTTTACCCTCGTAATCGGTGGCAAATTTCGGGCATTCAACGCCCAACCATTTCATATCTGCGGTAATTTCCGGCCCGTCGGTACTGGGATAGAGATCATCCAAATTCCATTCAGGCAGATCCCCGAAATTGTCATTGCTGGCAGCCTCGCGCAGATCGCGGGGCAGGTTGGAAAGGCGTGCGGAAAACGAGTTAAACATGGGTGGGGTAGCTCCTGAAATATTTGACAGAAGATGTAAGGCTTATGGGCTGGAAGGGAAAGCTAAATTTCGATCGGGGCTTTTTGTTCCACAGGCGGTTTCGGCTTTGGTTTGCGCCGAATGAGAATATCACCGTTGGGCAGCACTTCGGGCAATTCGTATTCACCAAGATCGTCGATTTTGCCCTTCAGGGAATTTATCAGCGGGCCGATATCATCGACCCATTTTTTGAAAAACTCCTGCGAGCCTTCGGATAATTCCTCCAGACCTTTGCGCAATTCCTGCCAGTCTTTCGGCTCGGCCATGACAGGGCCTGCGATTAGGACGGGGATCAGGGTGATATATAAAAGCCGTTTCATGGGCTTAATATAGGGTGTTTTGCCGATTTTTCAACGTGCCCGCACGATCAGAGGCGTTGCGGATGTTTGCCGTAAAGCACGTCAGCGGCCCGCATGGGTTTCACATATTTCTTCCCAAGCGTTATTGATCGCGATCATCCGCTTGGTTGCCAGTGTAATTGCCTCTTCGGGCAGGCCGCGCGCCATCATTTGATCGGGATGGGTTTCGCGAATTTTTTGCCGCCATATTTTGCGGATGTCTTGCAGCGGGGTTTGCGGTGTCACCCCCAAAACATCGTAGGCATCAGGGGCGGCATCTGGCACAAAACGGGTTTTGAAACTACGGTAGGTGACTGCGTCTATCCCGAAAATATCGGCCACACGCCGGATAAACCCGTCTTCATTCGGATGGTAATACCCGTCAGCTACCGCGATGTAGAACAACCCTTCGATCAAGTCTTCCAGCACCGCTTTGTTGGTGGTGAACATCTTGGCGATCTTGGAGGCATAAATCTCAAAGCCGGCCACATCTTGGCGTGCCAGATTAAACACTTTGGCCGCCATGGCCAGATCGCTTTGGGGGATTTGAAACACTTGGCGAAAGGCCGCAACCTCGGCTTTTGTCACCAAGCCGTCGGCCTTGGCCATTTTAGCCCCAAGTGCGATCACCGCAATGGTAAAGCCTACAGTTTTTTCCGGCGGGGTTTTCAGTTTTTCCAGAACACTGGACAGGCCTTCCCCTGCTTTGATCGCGGATATTGCTTCGGAAATGCGTTGCCAGATCGACATATGAAATCCCTTAATTA
>CAZMMG010000014.1:0-17236 GCA_964567355.1 uncultured Neptunicoccus sp. | reverse complement strand
TTGAGTAGTATTGTATGATGTGGCTAGTTTGAGTGTGTTCGTGTGTTGTTTACGGTGGTAGATTGGATATTGTGTGTTGTTTGGTTGCGGGGGCTCTGATGCGATCAAGAAGCCTCAGGGTACAGAATGGGCGTATCGTCCCGAAGCATGGGTGGGGCCGGTTAGCCCAAATGGCCTGTCATCGGTCGCATCCAAGGCAAAAATTGGCCGCGAGCTTGCGCTTTTTCACGATTGCACCGCCCATGAGATGACCTTGCGACAAATACGAAATGACCGCGAATGCGATCTGGCCCCTTTCGGTATTCAGCTTGATGTTTTCAATTTTGAAGGTTCCTTTCTTTCACTTGCAGTAGAAATGCCCGATGAGGCCGTGAACGGTCTTAAAAAAGAACACATCATGCGCCTATCTTTGATTATTGATAGCGAACAGCCGCAGCAAATGTTCGCACGATTGAACTTGCGTCATGGCCCAAACACTGAACAAATTGTGCGGGAACTGGATTTATCCACCCCCGAACTGTATGTGGAGTTTGATCTGTTCTATACGCATTTCAATGAAACACGTGCACACAGCATGTGGTTTGACTTGATTTTTGAAAATCCGTCGATGAACCAGATCACAATTCGCGATGTATCTGTCATTCGTCGTCCACGCGCCAACACCTGAAGGTAATCCAATGTCCAAATCTTCAAATCTAACAAAAAAATGTATTACCAATGGTGTTTACGAAGGCGCGTATCAAGGCGAAGCAATCGCACCGGTACTGGAACTGTATCATTTGGGTAAAGCCGTCGGTGAAACAAAAGTCGATCCTGTTTCTGGGCAGAAAAACACTTGGCTTATCCAGTGTACAATTCCTGCCAATACCCTATCGGACGGTGTGCAAACATTTCTGATCTGCCATGCGGGTGAAACAACGCCGTTGGACAGTTTTTCAATTGTCGCAGGCGAACCCCTGGATGATGATTTGCGCAATGAGATAAATCTGCTACGCGAAGAACTGGATATGCTGAAACGTGCGTTTCGTCGTCATTGCGTGGAAACCACGGGGTGACGCGGCGTTTTGCGTGACAAATGCATATAATATTTTAGGGCTTGCGCCTAACATACTGAAATGAGGCCGCCATGACACACCCGACCTATCCGCATTTATTTCAACCTTTGAATCTTGGGTTCACCACCTTAAAAAATCGTATACTGATGGGGTCGATGCACACCGGATTGGAAGAACTGGGTGACTGGAACCGCGTTGCGACATATTACGCCGAGCGGGCGCAAGGCGGAGTTGCGTTAGCGGTTACCGGTGGGATGGCCCCCAATGTTGAAGGTGCTGTATTGCCGGGGGCTTGCGGGCTGTTCAACGATAAAGACATTAAAAACCACCGTATTGTCACCGGGCGTGTCCATGCGATGGGTGGTAAAATTGCCATGCAGATTTTGCACGCCGGGCGTTATGCCTATTCACCCAAAGCAGTGGCACCCTCACCGGTTAAATCACCGATTTCACCGTTTCCACCTGCAGAGCTGGACTCGGACGGGATTGAAAAGCAAATCTGCGATATGGTTATGGCTGCAACCCGTGCAAAACAGGCCGGTTATGACGGGGTCGAGATTATGGGCTCGGAAGGCTATTTTCTGAACCAGTTTTTAGTCACCCACACCAACAAGCGCAGGGATGAATGGGGCGGGTCTTATGAAAACCGCATGCGTCTGCCGGTTGAAGTGGTGCGCCGTGTGCGCGAAGCGGTCGGCACAGATTTTATTATCATCTACCGCTTGTCGATGATTGATTTGATCCCCAATGGCTCGACTTGGGAAGAGGTCGTGTTACTTGCCAAAGCGGTTGAAGCAGCCGGGGCCACAATCATCAATACGGGCATCGGCTGGCACGAAGCCCGTATTCCAACCATCGCCACATCCGTTCCACGCCGCGCCTTTGCCTGGGTAACGCAAAAACTGATGGGCGAAGTAACTATTCCAATTATTGCGTCGAACCGCATCAACACGCCTGAAGTGGCTGAAAGCGTGTTGGCGGACGGCTGTTCGGATATGGTTTCCATGGCACGACCATTTTTGGCTGATGCAGATTTTGTGGTAAAGGCCGATGAGGGTCGCAGCGATGAAATTGCACCCTGTATCGCCTGTAATCAGGCCTGTCTCGATCATACCTTTGCGATGAAGCTAACGTCCTGTCTGGTAAATCCGCGCGCATGCAGTGAAACGGAACTGAATTACACGAAAACCGAAACGCCCAAATCCATCGCTGTGGTGGGTGCAGGCCCCGCAGGATTATCGGCAGCACTGGTGGCAAGTCAGCGCGGGCATCATGTGACTTTGATTGATAAAGCTGATCAGCTTGGCGGCCAGCTTAATCTGGCCAAGCAGGTTCCCGGCAAAGAAGAGTTTTGGGGCTTGGTGGATTATTACAAACGGCAGGTTGAATTGTCCGGCATGACGGTGCAACTGAATACCGAAGCCACCGCCGAAAGCCTGAAGGGTTTTGACGCGGTTATCATCGCCACAGGGGTTCTGCCGCGCGACCCGCAAATCAAAGGCCAGGATGCACCGAACGTGCATTCCTATATTGATGTCCTGAAAGGCAACGTCACTGTGGGCGCTACTGTAGCGGTGATCGGGGCAGGCGGCATCGGGTTTGATGTGGCTGAATATCTGGTCAGTGGCGACGACAACCCGACCGAAAACCTTGCAGAATGGAAGCGCGAATGGGGTGTTGGTAATCCATCGCAAACCCGTGGTGGGCTGGCAACGGATGGCGCACAAGCCGAGGCCGCAAAACGTCAGGTGCATCTGTTGCAACGCAAAGCCCAAAAATTGGGCAAAGGCTTGGGCAAAACCACCGGCTGGATCCACCGCGCAACCCTGAACATGAAGCATGTCAAAATGCTTGGCGGCGTGAACTATGAAAAAATATCAGCCAAGGGCCTGCATATCTCATATGGTGAGGCCCATGAAAATCCGCATATTTTAGCGGTCGATGATATCGTGCTTTGCGCAGGTCAGATACCTTACCGCACACTTTATGACCAATTGTCGGCACAGGGCATATCAGCTCATATCATTGGCGGGGCAGATGTTGCCTCTGAGCTGGATGCAAAACGCGCGATCAATCAGGGCAGCCGCTTGGCGGCTACCGTATAATTTATTCAGTCCAGCCAACTTTGGCATGTGTCCCGTCACAAAAAGGTTTGTTCGAGGACTGCCCGCAACGGCACAGGGCCATCATCGGTTTTGCCTCGGCTTTTGTGCCATCGGACAAGGTCAATTCGGGGACGTTTTCAACGATCAGCGGGCCGTTTTCTTTTAGGGTTATGCTAGGTGTTTCATCGCTCATAGGTTTTCTCCTTGCAGGTTAAACCTAAAATTAGACGCTTTTAATACGGGTCACAAATACAGAAACAAGAAAACACTGTTCTTTACTTTGGATTATCGCGTTAGATAACCGCCCGTCAGGTTTACAACAATCGTGACCAAGTCAGGTATTTGGTGCAACCCACAGCGCGTTATCATACCAACCGATGCCGCATTATCGGCTTTGGCCTGCTCTAAAATATGATTCCAATTGAAGGCGTTGTGGCTATCGCACAGAAGCTTTGCATTTACATAAGCACCCAAACCTTTTCGACGATGTTCCGGACTGACCGAGACGGCACCGGCAAACAACCACCCCGAAAGCGGACCATTGGGATGGTAACGCATTGTGGCAGACGCACAGGCTGTTAACTTTCCATCCTGATCCCACAAACAAGTCAGCATGGAGGGGACGTAATCACCGCGCATATAATAGGCGGGCGTTGGAGCAACACCGGTTGCTTGGTTCAGATGTTGCGACTCATCTATAGTCTGTTCATCGGGGTGCGTTAAGCTGGTCAACGCCCACCCATCTGGAAAAGTAATTCCATCCACGATTTTTTCGCATGCCAAAACAACATTTTCGGGCGTTCCTGTGAATGCTTCCCAATAGGGGAACTCCATTTCCGCGCCGAACACCTGTGCCAATCGCGTAAGCGTTTTAACCCGGTCAACCATCGTTAACCCGATAAACCCGTAATACTCCGCATCTAAGCGAACATTTTCCCAACCGTAAGCGTCGGGGTCAAGAATGTTTATTATCCTGCCCCCATTCGACAATAGTGGTTGTTTGGAAAAATCTTCAGCGCGAGCACGTATTGCTTTTTGCAATGCAACGACATGTTCGTCCCCAAAGTATTCAGCCATAATGTTCCCCGACAAAATACAATAATAGCAGAAATGGGGAAGCTGTCACAGCCCCTTCAAAATGAGGCACTCTATATCTTTACATGTTTTACCCTAGGCCAACTCATCCATCACCCCAACCAAAGCGGATGTGATTTGCGGCTCTGACAGGGCGTGACCTGATTTTGAAGCTATAATCAAACGCGATGTCGGCCAAGCTCGGTGCAAGCGGTACGCGGTTTCCGGCGGACATACCATATCGTAGCGGCCCTGAACGATGGTGCCGGGAATATCCTTCAGCCGCCCGATATCACGCATGATCTGGCCATCCACATCCAAAAACCCCTTATTGGAAAAATAATGGTTTTCAATCCGCGCAAAGGCACAGGCATATGCGGCGGGAGTCGTGTTTGGGGTTGAGTGGCTTTCCAGTGATGCAAGAGCGCTTTCCCATCCTGCCCATGCGCGGGCAAAGGTGATCTTTGTGCTCTCATCCGCACCAAACAGCCGTTTGGCATAACCCGCGATCATATCATCGCGCTCATCAACAGGTAAAAGCCCTGCGAATTTCTCCCATTTTTCGGGAAAAAACCGACCGGCTTTACCGCCATAAAACCAATCAAGCTCGGATTGGGTCATCAAAAACACGCCGCGCAACACCAAATGGCGCACCCTTAATGGATGGGATTGTGCATAGATCAATGATAGCGTCGCGCCCCAAGAACCACCGAAAACTATCCAGCTTTCAACGCCAAGGTGCTTGCGAATGCGTTCAATATCGTCCACCAGATGCCATGTTGTGTTGTTTTCAACGCTCGCGTGCGGTGTGGAACGCCCGCAGCCACGCTGATCAAACAGAATAATACGATAAACATCCGGATGAAAAAACCGCCGCATCCCCGGGCTGCATCCGCCGCCCGGCCCGCCATGCAGTACAATGACGGGAATGCCTTCGGGATTACCGCATTCCTCGACATAAAGCGAATGACCGTCACTGACCTCCAACATTTGGTAAAAATATGGCTGTGTAACAGGGTATAATTGCCGCCCTGCGCCAATTTGACTATCGGAATTTAGCATCTTCGCTCTATATATTGCCTTAATACTTCTAAAACACTTGCAGGTTAAAGGCACAAGATCAATGGTCACAACAAAAACAGTCGATGCAACCGAGGTTGCCAAGTTTGAGGCAATGGCCGCAGAATGGTGGGATCTGGAAGGAAAATTCAAACCCTTGCACATGCTCAACCCTTGCCGCTTAGATTATATCACCAATCAGATTGCAGTGGAATTTGGACGGGATTTAACAACAAAACTACCTTTCAAAGGCTTGTGTATTCTGGATATTGGTTGTGGTGGCGGACTGTTGTCGGAACCCATGGCGCGATTGGGTGCAACCGTGATGGGGGCCGATGCGGCACCCGGCAACATTCCCGTGGCGCAAATCCATGCCGAGCAATCGGGGCTGGAAATTGATTATCGCCACATCACGGCTGAAGCACTTGCAGAGAATGGTGAACAGTTCGACGTGATCCTGAATATGGAGGTAATCGAGCATGTCTCTGACCCGTCTGCATTTTTGGATGCCTGCCGCGATTTGCTGAAACCGGGTGGACTGATCTTGTGTTCCACCATCAACCGCAATCCCAAAAGCTATATGGTGGCCATAGTCGGCGCGGAACGCATTATGCGTTGGCTGCCCATCGGCACCCATGACTGGGACAAATTCATCACCCCCGATGAATTATTTGAATTGCTACGAAACGCCGGGTTAAACCCTGTTGATCGCAAAGGCTTCGTATTCAATCCTCTGAAATGGACATGGTCGCTATCTGACAGTGATTTAAGCGTGAATTACGTTACCACCAGCACAAAACCTAGCTGAGCGCCAACCTCAACTCGCGCAAAATCGGCAGGGTTGCTTTGATCTTATCGATACCCAGTTTATTGATAATACCGCCAAACACCGGCTCTACCGCGCGCACGGCCAGATCCCGCGCAATACGCCCCGCAGGGCTGAGAGCGACTTTTTTCTTGCGCGCATCATCCCAGTCGGGACGGATATGAATGTAGCCTGCCAATTCCAGCTTGTTTAGCGTATTGGTCATCGCCCCCTTAGTCACCGAAAATAACCGCGCCAATTGCGCTGGGGTACGTTCGCCGCCTAAATGTGCAAGATGGTTCAAAACCGAAAAATGTGACAGCTCCATTCCCTTGGGCAACGCGTTGGACAATTGCGTACGTATCAACTGATCCGATGTCATGATCTCGCTAAACAGGGCGATTGCCAGGGAATCTTCTGTCTTTAGGTCGGACATTTCGGGGCTTGGTACTTTCGATCATGTTGCAAGGATGGAATGCGCTTGCGGGCAGTCTCTACCTGATCGAGATCAATTTCAACTATCGTTATGCCCACATCCGTTGAAGCGTCCACAATGACCCGCCCCCATGGATCAACCACCAGAGCATGCCCATAGGTCTGTCGTTGCTTGCCCGTTGTTATGTGTGTGCCAGTTTGCGCAGGAGCCACGATATAGCATCCAGTTTCAATGGCCCGCGCACGCAACAAAATATGCCAATGCGCTTTGCCAGACACCGGTGAAAAAGCAGCGGGAACGGTGATAATCTGCGCGCCCGCTTGCGCCAAATCGCGAAACAGTTGTGCAAAACGCAGATCATAGCAGATCGTCATGCCGACTTTGGCGAATTCGCACTTAGCCAGAATCGCTCTGTCACCGGGGCGATAACCTTGCGATTCGCGGAATGTCTCTGAACGCGACAAGTCCACATCGAACATGTGTATCTTGTCGTATTGCGCGACAATCACGCCGGTTGGATCAATCATGAAGCTGCGGTTGGCAAATCGGCCATCGGGATCATCGGTCTTTAGACAAAGCGAGCCGATCAGCAGCCAAATTTCCAACTCGGCCGCGATCTGTTGATAGGCCTGAAGGCTGGCATCATCCGCTTGCAACTGAAAAACCGATCTCTGGTGCGCCCGATCCATTGAAATACAGTTGGTAGCTTCGGGGGTTACAATAAGCTTGGCCCCTTGCATATGCGCACTGCGCACCATTTGCAAAACGGTTTTCAGGTTTTCCGTTGGCTGATCAGACGCACTAAATTGTATCAGACCAAGCTTTAACATCATGCGGCCAAAATGGCGTCCAACCTGCCGTTACGCTCCAATGCGTAAAGCTCGTCACACCCGCCAATATGTTCACCACCGATAAATATCTGCGGAACCGAGCTGCGCCCATGGGCACGGTGCATCATCTGAGCACGCTTTCCAGCGTTAATCATCACATTAACCTCGGCATATGAGACACCTTTTTGTGACAGCAGTTTTTTGGCCCGTGCACAATATCCGCAAATCGGAGTGGTGTAGATTTCAACCCGCTTCATAAGCTTAACCTTTGTTCTTTTAGGCCTATATATGCGGTTTATTCGGGCCTTGCAACGCGTGCAAACACCACTACGTTCACCTTTTTGGCACCTGCATTTTTGCACGCCTCGGCACAGGCGGACAAGGTTGCGCCTGTTGTCATCACATCATCCACCAGCAAAATAGAACGGTCTTTTATGTAATCCCGATAAGGTTTGTTCATAATTATTGACCGACTAAGATTGGCGAACCGCGTGGCGCGATCCATACCCTTTTGCATTATGGTGGGTTTTACACGCCGCAAAAGATCAAGCTTAACCTCAGCCCCACCAATTTGGGCCATATTTTGCGCCAAAACCGCCGCTTGATTAAACCGCCGCCGCAACAGCCGCCATCTATGCAGGGGAACCGGAGCCAGGATCATATCAGGTTGCATGATGGGCTTCATTGACTGATACATCCATTTAGCCATCTCGGGCACCAAATCCAGACGATCCGAATGTTTCAAAAGCAGCGCCAACTTGCGCCCCGCGCCTTCATAAAGAACCGAACAACGTCCCTGATCCCACACGGGCGGTGCACCAAGGCACTGATCGCAGTGACACAGATCTATTTCAGCTTCGTGAACTGGCACACCACAACTGTCGCACACTTGACCGGTGACAAAATAAGTATCTTTCCAGCAGCTTTGACATAAACCCCGCTCATGCGCAGTTTCATGCCCACAAGCCATACAGCGTGTTGGGTAGATGGTTTCAACAAACCTCTTTAAGATAGTCTTTCCCTTCATTGAACAAGTGTTTATGAGATGCCCCTATGCAAACCACAGAACAACTTTTCGACACAGATGCCCTAGCCCTGCACCGCGCCCGCGCACTGCACTCAACACAAAACGCGTGGTTCTTGCATGAACATGCCGCCGATTGTGTCCATGAAAGACTGCAAGACGTTAACAGGTCATTTACCAAACCTGCATTTGTCGGCTGGAATCCCGGAATTTGGCTGAAATTCCTGAATTCAGACACAATAACCACACCAGATGCTGAAATTCTTGATCTGAAACAGGCAACGCATGATCTGGTCATCAACGGGTTAACGCTGCATTGGGCCAATGATCTGGTGGGGCAGCTTGTGCAAATGCGCCGCGCACTCATCCCCGACGGGTTGATGATTGCCGTCATGTTCGGCGGGCAAACCTTGCATGAGTTGCGCACCGCTTTCGCCGAGGCAGAGGCCCGGGTTGAAGGCGGTATCAGCCCGCGCATAGCCCCGATGGCAGAAATTCGTGATCTTGGCGGGTTGTTACAAAGGGCAGGTTTTGCGCTGCCGGTAGCCGACAGTCTTAAATTCAGCGTCGAATACGATACCCCGGTTCACCTGATGAACGATTTACGCCATATGGGCGAGTCGAATGCAGTTTTTGCGCGACGGCGAAGCCTGAAGCGCGAAACACTGGCTATGGCTGCTGAAGTTTACAGCGCAAATTACACCAAATCCTCGGGGCGTATCGAGGCCAGTTTTGAACTTGTGTTTCTGACAGGCTGGGCGCCGTCCGATAATCAGCAAAAACCGCTCCGCCCCGGCTCTGCGCAGCAAAGGCTTGCGGATGCGCTGGGAACAGCGGAATATAATCCCGACAAGAAAACAAGGTAGCGCGCCATTATGACGACATCACACAAACCGGCTGACCATCCTACGATAAAGCCCGCCAAGGTCGGTGTCCTGATCGCCAATTTAGGCACACCGGATGCAACAGATTACTGGTCAATGCGCCGTTATCTTAGCCAGTTTTTATCCGACCGCCGTGTGATCGATTACCCGCGTTGGAAATGGTTGCCGATATTGCAGTTGATTATTCTAAGCGTACGGCCCAAACGGTCAGGGGCAGCCTATCGCAGCATATGGAACACCGACAGGGATGAAAGCCCGCTGTTGACGGTTACCCGTGCGCAAAGTGAAAAGATCACCGCCGCCATGGCAAAGCTTTACGGCGACAATGTTATTGTGGATTTTTGTATGCGCTACGGCAACCCGTCCACTGAAAGCACGATTAAACGCATGAAAGATCAGGGCGTTGATCGTATCGTGTTTTTTCCGCTTTACCCGCAATATTCCGCCCCCACCACAGCCACGGCCAATGATGAAGTGTTTCGCACCCTGATGACGATGAACTGGCAACCCTATATCCGCACAGTTCCAGCCTATTTCGACCAGCCTGATTATATCAAGGCTTTGGCGGATAGCGTGCGTACAGCTTACGCAAAGCTGGATAAAAAGCCCGATCTTCTGCTGACATCCTATCACGGCGTCCCACTGCGCTATTTGACAGACGGTGACCCCTATCATTGCCACTGCCAGAAAACCACAAGGTTGCTGAAACAGACGCTTGGTTGGGCAGATGCTGCCATCAAGGTGACATTTCAATCCAAATTCGGCCCCGAACAGTGGATTGAACCCTACACTGTGGAAGAGGTTGCCCGGCTTGCCAAGGAAGGCCACAAAAACATCGCCGTAATTGCCCCTGCTTTTTCATCGGATTGCGTGGAAACGCTGGAAGAGATCAACCAAGAAATCAAGGACAGCTTTATGGCAGCGGGCGGCGAAAGTTTCACCTATATACCCTGCCTCAATGACAGCAACGCGCATATTGATGTGCTGGTCAATGTGTTGAAAAACGAGCTGTCCGGTTGGGTTTAATCAGCCCTTGGTCTATTTAGAATAGCTTTCTACGGGAAAGCCGACAAATTCCTTACTGCCAACCCTGATAGCGATTTTTCCATTTCCCATAGCGCGGATGAATAGGCCCTGAACGGCAATGCAACTGCCCATCATGATGGTCTTATACATGCTGACTATCCCCAAATAGTTGCAGAATATGAAAATTTGAAAACCTTCTGCTGACAGTAAAATACACGGCTTCAGGATTAAGTCAAAGTGATTTGATCGGGATAATCCTATAGTTTAAAGCCAATCTCTTAGCACAGCAATAAGTGGCAAATCAGCGGCGGGCATGGGATATGAGTTCAAATCTTTCACCTGAACCCAGGCCAGTTTTTGACCTTCTTTGGGTGAAACCATCCCCTGCCACTTGCGACACGCAAACACTGGCATCAACAAATGAAAATCTTCATAGCTGTGGCTGGCAAAAGTTAGGGGTGCCAAACAGCTTTGCCAGGTTTCTATGCCAAGTTCTTCATGCAATTCGCGGATCAATGCCGCTTCCGGGGTTTCATTTGGCTCTATTTTACCACCGGGAAATTCCCACAATCCCGCCATGGGCTTGCCTTTAGGCCTTTCGGCCAGCAACACCCGCCCATCAGGGTCAATCAGCGCGACGGCTGAAACCAAAACCGTTTTCATGACCGATAATCCGCGTTTATTGTGATGTATTGGTGGGTTAAATCACAAGTCCAAACCGTAGCAGAGCCCGTACCGATACCAACATCAGCAGTGATTTCCAGTTCGGTATTTTTCATATAATTTGCTCCCGCGTCTTCGCTGTAGCTTTTTGCAACCCAACCTTTTTCAGCCACCAGAATATCACCAAAAGAAATTGTCAGTTTATCCCTGTCGGCAGGCTCGCCCGACTTACCTACCGCCATCACAACCCGACCCCAATTGGGATCTTCACCCGCCACGGCAGTTTTTACCAAAGGCGAATTTGCAATAGACATCGCAATCTTATGCGCCGATGCATCCGATGCCGCCCCCGTAACCTTCACCGTAATAAACTTTGTCGCGCCTTCACCGTCTTTGACAACCAGATGGGCCAGCTCCTGCATCACTTCGCTTAAAGCGGCAGCAAAAGAGGTTCCGTCATTACTTGCTACATCATCGATCACCGACGCACCGCTTTTTCCCGTTGCCACCAGCATCAAACTGTCAGAGGTCGAGGTGTCGCTATCCACCGTAATAGCATTGAACGCGCTTTGGTTCAGCGATGACAGCATCTGCTGTAGCACCGTCTGCGTTATTGCGGCATCGGTGAAGATATACACCAGCATCGTCGCCATATCAGGCGCAATCATGCCAGAACCTTTGGCAAATCCCGCAATATGAGCCGTTTTGCCGCCCACCGTCACTTCACGGCAAGCGCCTTTCGCAAATGTATCTGTCGTCATGATCGCACGCGCGGCAGCTTGCGCATTATCGGCAGACAAATTGGCATATAGATCTGTGATTTGCGCTAAAATACGGTCATGTGGCAAAGCTTCGCCAATCACACCGGTTGAAGCTGTAAATACACAATCGGGGCTGCTGCCAATTGTATCTGCCACAGCCGCACAAATGGCTTGCACAGAAGCAACCCCTTTCGCCCCGGTAAACGCATTGGCGTTACCGGAGTTCACCAAAATCGCTAAGGGTTGATCCTTGGACAGTGGATTTTTCAGCTTTGCCTGACAATCCAGAACCGGGGCCGAGCGCGTGGATGACTTGGTAAAAACACCCGCAATTGAACTGCCCGCAGAAATCTCGGCCAGCATCACATCATCGCGGCCTGCGTATTTTACCCCCGCTTGCGCAACTGCAAACCGCACCCCGTCAATTACCGGAAGTTCGGGAAAGCCCGCTTTGGGGGCAAGGGGTGAAATCAGCGGTGCGGGCACATCCGCACTTGCCAATTTCAGCGCTCGTTTCAGCTTGGAGATTTTTTTCTTAAGCTTCTTGATCCTGGTCTTATGCGCCGCCATTTTGCCCCCTAGTTTTTTAGCAATTCAAATTTGCGCACAACGGACGGATCAATCACCTGCTTAGTGCGCTTAACTTTTCCTGACGCTTCCAGCTCGGATATTTTTGCGGTCACTGCATCTGCCCGCAAACCATCTTCAATTATAGTGCGCACTTGATCCAGTGGTGCCACAGGTTGCATCCGCGTTCCCATCAGTTTAATTACATGCCAGCCAAATTTTGTTTTTACTGGGGCTGACACCTCGTCTGTCTTCAGTTTAATCATAGTCGCCTCAAATGTCGGCGCCAAAGCCCCCAAGCCAACCCAACCTAAATCACCGCCATACACTCCGGACGGGCCGGTTGATTGTTCCTTTGCAAGTGCTGAAAAATCGCCGCCTTCTTGCAACTGTTCTTCAATCGCCTTAGCTTCATCTTCGGTTTTTACCAATATATGGCTGGTTTTATATTCCAGCTTTGGTTCCGCATTGACATAATCCGCCGTATATTTAGCTTTAACAGCATCATCCGTTACAGCATCTCTGTAAATGGCTTGAATTGCCTCATCGGCTAAAAACGCACGATGTTCATTATCGCTTGCCAACTGCAACTCGGGTGAAACATTTGTAATCGTAGCACTAAGCAGTTCTTGTTGTACCAACTGATCCAATATGCCTGCATAAAGATCTTTAGCCGGAATGCTTGAATATTTCGCTGGCAAACGGCTGGCCAATGAGACCACATGCCCCACCGTAATATCGGTGTCGGCCACCGTGGCTAAAACCGTTTCTTTCGTTACCGACGGCGTTGGTGTCACTTCTTGTGAAAACCCCACCGTAGAAACCGTTAAAACAATTGCTGCGGCCGAAAACAATTTACCTGTTATTCCCATTCATATTCTCCATTTTTACCGCATTAGAACCGACACCTATCAAAGAATTGTGTCGATCCATTGCAGAGCTAAAGTTGACACTGCCATAACACCCGATTACATGCCATTACTGGCGCGATATACTTAGTGCCTTTCAGCTTGCATCTTCTTAGGCTCTGATTGCCGGAACGACAAGCTGTCAGGATCAACTGGGGTCTATTTCGCGCTAAAAACCGCCGTTAAATACGGCTTGGAATAAACGGAGACATCATGCTGGGCGTGAGTACACTAGCCAAAAAAGTTTTTGGCACCCCGAATGACCGCAAAATCAAAGCGGTTCGACCTTTGATCAAAAAGATCAACGATTTAGAGCCGGATTTCCAAGCTTTAAGCGATGCCGAAATATTGGCTAAAACCGAAGAGTTCAAAACCCGCTACAAAGACGGTGAAAGCTTGAACGATTTACTACCCGAGGCATTTGCCAACGTACGCGAGGCGGCATGGCGCACATTGGGGCTGCGTGCTTTCGATGTGCAGCTTATCGGCGGTATATTTCTGCACAAAGGCTATATATCCGAGATGAAAACCGGCGAGGGTAAAACCCTTGTTGCAACTTTCCCCGCCTATTTGAACGCATTATCGGGGCGCGGCGTACATGTTGTCACCGTAAACGATTATTTGGCGCGGCGCGATGCGGAATGGATGTCACAGGTTTACGGCTTTCTTGGCCTGACAACGGGCGTGATTGTGCCCGATATGGATCCAGCGGAAAAGCTTAAAGCTTATGCTTCTGATGTAGCCTATGCCACAAACAACGAATTGGGTTTCGATTATCTGCGTGACAACATGCAAAACGACATTTCCCAAGTGGCCCAGCGCGATCACTTTTTCGCGATTGTCGACGAGGTCGATTCGATCCTGATCGACGAGGCCCGCACACCATTGATTATTTCAGGCCCTGCCGATGACCGCTCTGAGCTTTACATCACCATCGACAAGCTGATCCCGGAACTGTCGAAAGAACATTATGATCTGGACGAGAAAAATCGCGGCGTCAACCTGACGGAAGATGGCAACGAATTTGTTGAAAAACGCTTTCTTGAAATGGGTCTTTTAGAAGAAGGGGCGTCATTATACGACCCTGAAAGCACTTCGCTGGTTCATCACATTAATCAAGCCTTGCGCGCCCATATTCTATTCACCCGCGAAAAAGATTATATCGTACGCGACGGTGAAGTGATGTTGATTGATGAATTTACTGGCCGAATGATGCGTGGACGGCGCATGTCCGAAGGCTTGCATCAGGCGATTGAGGCCAAAGAAGACGTGGCCATTCAGCCTGAGAATGTCACATTGGCTTCTGTTACCTTCCAGAACTATTTCCGGCTTTATGAAAAGTTGGCAGGCATGACCGGCACCGCTCTAACCGAAGCCGAAGAGTTTGCTGAAATTTACGGGCTTGGCGTTGTCGAGATTCCCACCAACAAACCGATCATTCGCATTGATGAACACGATGCGATTTATCGCACCGAGGATGAAAAGTTCCGTGCTGTTGTTGAAGAAATTGCTTTGTCACACATCAAGGGGCAACCGGTTCTGGCTGGGACAACCTCTATTGAAAAATCGGAAATGCTATCCGAACTTTTGAAAGACAAAACTTATCTTAATGCCCTGTCCGAAAGCATTCGCAAACGCGCCGAAACGTTTAAAAAAGACGAAGACAAAAAGGTAGAGCTGGAAAAATCGCAGCAGATAGAAGCCCTGATTAATTCAAAAGGCTGCATCCCGCACAATGTTCTTAACGCGCGGTTTCACGAACAGGAAGCCTCGATTGTTGCCGACGCCGGCACCGAAGGGGCGGTTACCATCGCCACGAACATGGCCGGTCGCGGCACCGATATTCAGCTTGGCGGCAATTTTGATATGCGCTTGGCCAAAGCACTGGAAGACGCGGGCGAAGGTGCCGACGAAGCAAAAATCAGAACCGATCTTGAAGCAGAAATAAATATCAACAAAGAGGCTGTTTTGGCAGCAGGTGGCCTATATGTTCTGGCAACAGAACGCCACGAAAGCCGTCGCATCGATAACCAATTACGTGGCCGTTCCGGACGCCAAGGCGACCCGGGTCGTTCATCTTTTTTCCTATCGCTGGAAGATGATCTGATGCGCATCTTTGGTTCGGAACGTTTGGAAAAAGTTCTAAGCACTTTGGGTATGGAAGAGGGCGAAAGCATTGTTCACCCTTGGGTTAATAAATCGCTGGAACGCGCACAGGCCAAGGTTGAAGGCCGCAACTTTGATATTCGCAAACAGTTGCTAAAATTCGATGATGTGATGAACGACCAGCGTAAAGCGATCTTTGAACAACGCCGCGAGATTATGGAAGGTGATGACCTGTCTGATGTCATCAAAGATATGCGTGATCAGGTTATCGACGATCTTGTCGATCAAGCAATCCCCGCCAAATCCTATGCCGCGCAATGGGACATCGCCGGTCTGGATGAAAATACCAAAGAAATTCTGGGCATGGAATTACCCGTCAAAGACTGGGCAGCCGAAGAGGGTATTGACGACGAAAACATCCGTAATCGTATATTTGAGGCCGGTGATGCGCTTGCTAGCAGCAAAGAAAGCCAATTTGGCCCCGAAAATATGCGCAACATCGAAAAACAACTTCTGTTGCAGACAATTGACGGAAAATGGCGCGAACATCTGATCACGCTTGAACATTTGCGTTCGGTTGTCGGATTTCGCGGCTACGCCCAGCGCGACCCGTTGAACGAATACAAAACAGAAGGGTTTGGCCTGTTCAAGCGTATGCTGGACGGCTTGCGTACAGATGTTACCAAACAATTGTCCCATATCCGGATGCTGACTGAAGAAGAACAAATGCAAATGCAGACGGAAATGGAAACGGCCGGGATGGCAACACCACCGAATACAGAAACTGAAACCGGATTTGACGAAACCGATAAATCCACTTGGGGCCGACCATCGCGCAATCAAAAATGCCCCTGCGGTTCCGGCAAGAAGTTCAAACACTGCCACGGGCGGCTTACATAAGTCGTATCAATTATCAGCCATAATTTTGCAAAAATCAGAGCAGGGAAAAATTCACAAGTTTTTCCTTGCCTGGAAGTTTGACTAAAATGTGGCGCAAAACACCCCGTTTCTACAGTCAAATAACCCATATGTTGTTTTTCTCCAACCTATAGCCACGACCTATAGACCCTGTGTCTTATCTTCCTCATACGCCATTGATTATGATGAACAGGATACCCAAATATAAGCATTTTCGTATATTATACACGTAAACCATTAGGAAAATTCTGTGCGCCTGAATGACAAAGTTTTATCAATTGCAACCGGCCTAGTATTGTTGCTTGGCGTCGGTGTTATGGTGCAAAAGGGTGATAAAATATTTGCCCCAACGTCTCAGCAAACCCGGGTTGCAAAGGCTGAAACGGGATCAGGCCCTATAACTGATGCACCGCAAAGCTTCTATAACCACGACTCTATTCCAACAACAAACAACGTGGGCGTTGCTTCTTTAACTCAACCGACCATAGCCTTAACTTCCAACCCGGCCTTTGTGCGCATCGCTGCGCGACCAACATCCATTTCTGGGTTGCCCAAAGCGGGTGGTGCGATTGAAGTTGATCCACTCCAAATCGCGTGCGGTCTACATCTTAGCATAAAACCCCTAAGGGGTGCGCGAGTACTTTTGAAGCTTGTAGCACCTTGTCACAAAAACAAGGTTGTCACAATCGGCCATGCCGGCTTGCGCTTCACCGAAATTACGGATGATGCTGGCTTGATCAGTGTGATTATTCCAGTTTTGTACGATCCGGCAAACATAAAAGTATCTTTTGCCGACGGCATTGAAAAATCCATCTCAACCCCGGTCAAAGACCTTTCATCTCTGCAAAGAACATTGATTGCATGGGGCGGGCAGGTTGATCTGCAACTTCAAATCAGCGAAACCACTTATAACCCGGCACAAAACAGGCAAATCACTGCTCTTAATGCAGTCTCTTATAAACATCTCCGCACCCACGAGACTAAGACGAACCCCGTATGCCGTCTTCTGCGTGAA
>CAZMMG010000013.1:0-17958 GCA_964567355.1 uncultured Neptunicoccus sp. | reverse complement strand
TTATTATACGAGGCCTGAAAATGAAAAAAATGCTCACAACTACGGCTGCAATTTGTTTTGCAGCAACACAAGCCACTGCAGGATCCCTTGCCGAACCCGTCGTAGAACCGCCGCTTGCGGTACCTGCGGCCAGTTCATCTGCGGGATCATGGGGGGGCTTTGGCCGCTGCAAACAACAACCGGCCGCGCAGCCAGTAACCGCTGTGCCGCGATTGGTCGCCAGCAAGCCGTTAGCCGCTGTGCCGCCAAAATGTGGGCAGCATGCAACTACCGCCGGAAATGTTCTGGTACCACTTTTGATTGTCGGTGCAATCATCGGTATTGCCGTTGCCGCAGGCAGCAATAATAAATAATAAGGGTGTGATAGTTTCCGACAGACGTTTGAAACGTAATATCACGCGGGTCGGGACAGCGGCTAACGGCTTGCCGATTTACCGCTATCAATATCTGTGGTCCACGCAATATTACGAAGGTGTGATGGCGCAAGACGTGCTGCTACATACACCCAAGGCCATTGTAAAAGTTCTGTTCGGTGTCATGCTGGTTAATTACGATGTGCTTGGCATGGAAATGAAAACCGTCGGGTAAGAGCTAAAACCGCACACCCCGCCCGCGCAATTTTGATTAAATTTGTCGCGTAAGTTTTTTTGCACGGTAGATCTGCAAGGGGCGGGGTGTGAAAGTTATTTGCCTGTAATTTGATTTGCAGGCCGATTTATGTTAACATTTAGACTCATTAATATTTAATAACTTACACATTTATGAGGCTTTAAAATGAAAAAATTGCTTACGATTACGGCTGCAATTTGTTTTGTAGCAACTCAAATCAGCGCAGGATCACTTGCGGATCCAATTGTTGAACCAGCAGTTGCCGCACCTGCAACGGGCTCATCCGCAGGCTATGGCGGGCAAAATCAAAGAGGCTATCGGGGCGGGGGTAACCAAAGTTCGGGTGGCCCAGGATCAAGTTGGCCTCCGGGATCAAGCTGGCCACCAGGGTCTGGCTGGCCTCCAGAGTCGGGCGGTGGCCCGGGGCTGGAAACGGACTTGTTTCCGCTTCTTGATATTGGCGGGGGTCACGACTAGCAGCGAAGTGCCTTGGATCGAGATGTTGGCTGTCTGCTACAGCCCCAAATCACGCGCGATCTTGGCCAAGGTTGCCGCATTGCCGCCGCCTGTTTTATCGCGGATAGCCGAGCGGTGACTTTCCACAGTGCGGATGCTGATGCTTAAACGATAGGCAATCTCTTTGTTCAAATGACCCTGCGCAATCAGAGCCAACACTTGCTTTTCACGCTTTGTCAGCCCGTAGTTTTGGGCGCTTTGGCTGCTCGATGCATTTTGCAGTGATGCGGCCACTTTGGGGCCAAGGTATATCGCACCACCTGCTACGGATTTAAGGGCATTGAGCATTTCAGGCTTGGTTACATCCTTCAGTACAAAGCCGCTGGCCCCGACGCGCAAGGCTTCTTGAACATATTCGTTGTCGTCATAGATCGACAAAAACAATATGCGGGTGTCAAGTTCGATTTCGCGGATTTTTTCCGCCGCCTCCAGCCCGTTCATGCCGGGCATGGAGATGTCCATCAACAACACATCAGGCCGCCATTTTTGGCATAATTCGACCGCCTCATAGCCATTACAGCCTTCGGCGACGATCTCGATATAGGGCACGTCCGACAGGCGTGCGCGGATGCCTTCGCGCAGCAGATCGTGATCATCCACGATGATGATTTTTATGCTTGGGTTGGATTTCATGCGCTGGCACCGTCTTTTGCAATAGGCAGGGTGACACGGATGCCAAAGCCCGATGGTTTGAGATCGTGAAAGCTGATGTCACCGCCAAAGCTGTCGATGCGTTCTTGCATGTTGCGCAGGCCCAGACCAGATGTTTCTTTCAAAAAGCGAATGCCCATAGGTGATCCGTGTCCATCGTCTTGAATATCCAGCTGTATTTGGGATTTGTTTTTGCCAAGGACAATGGACACGTTTTTTGCGCCCGAATGCTTGACTACATTGGTCAGGGCTTCTTGTACAACGCGGTAAAGCGCGGTCTTGGCTTCGTCGCTCAGCAAGTTGTGTATTGATTTGGCATTCACAACCACGTTGAAATGACTGTGCGCACTGAAATCGGCCCCCAAGCCACTGAGTGCGGCGGCAAGGCCGATGTCGTCTAGTATAGAGGGGCGTAGCCCCATGGAAATCCGCCTTACTTCGGAAATGGCCTCATTCAGGGCGGTGATTGAATCGTTGATCGGGCGCGATACCTGTGATCCTTTGCGGGTATGGCCAAGGGCGGTTTCGATGCCGTATTTGGCGGATACCAGAAGCTGGCTGATACTGTCATGCAATTCGCGTGAGACGCGTTTGCGTTCATCTTCTTGAATGTCCACGATACGCGATGTTAGCCGTTTTAACCGCGCGTCGGCCATGCGTTGCTCTGACAATTGCAATCCGGCCAAAATTAACGTGGTTACGGCAATGGAGCCAACCATCAGAAAAGCCAGAACATAGCGGGTCTGGCGGATCGAGTTTTGCAACTCTGCCTGAACCCTGTGCACTTTTTCGGTAACCCCGTCCATATAGATGCCGGTGCCCAGCATCCAGTCCCACCGCGGGAAATAGGTCGAAAACCCCAGCTTGTTGACATAATCGCCCGAAGACGGTTTGCGCCAAACATGCTCGTAAAATCCACCCCCCTGTTCGCCGATTTTGATCATATCACGCACGATATGCTTGCCGTCGCCGTTTTCCAGCCCCAACCAGTTGTTGCCGACAAAATAGGTCAGGCGCGGGTTGACGATATTGATGCCTTTTTTATCGTAGACGAAAAAGTAATTATCCTTGCCATAAGACATTTTACGTAAAATATCCGTGGCCTCGCGTTGAGCCTCGCGCCGGGTTTTCAGGGTCGAATTATACATTGGCGTAATCGCGCCCCGCGCCAGTTGAATGTAGTTTTGCAACTCGTTGCGTTTCAGATCCAGATACATTTTTTTGACAATCTCGCCTTGTGCCGCCCCCAGCCTTGCAGACTGGAAGTTCACCACGATAATTGTTGCCGCCGAGATCAGTATGATCGGCAGCAACGCAATAAAGATCAGTTTGGTTTTGTAGTTCATCATAGCCCTTTCCGACAGTCGGAGTGCTATATCAATACTACATTTGCCGAAACATAACAGTCCTAGGTAGTAATACGGATATACGCCACGTAGTTCTGCGTGTTGTGATCTTGCCACCATAGAACTAGACAGAATCAAGATTGTCGCTGCATAGTGGCATTCTGTATCCATTTGGGAGGAAATACATGGAACGTCGTAAGTTTTTAACCGGTGCAGCTATTGCTGGCGCCGCTACAACCTTGGCCGCACCTTCGGTTGCGCAAGGCAAAAAAGAAATGGTTATCGTGTCCACATGGCCACGTGATTTCCCGGGTTTGGGCCTGCCTGCACAACGTCTTGCCGCACGTATCGGTGAATTGACAGACGGTGAAATCAATGTGCAATATTTCGCAGCCGGCGAACGCGTTGGTGCGTTTGACAGCTTTGACGAAGTGGCATCTGGTAACGCTCAAGCCTATATCGCGGCTGATTACTACTGGAAAGGCAAGCATGCAGGTTGGTCTGCGTTTACAGCCATTCCATTCGGTCTGACATACACAGAAATGGACGCCTGGATCAAATACGGTGGTGGTCAAGAACTGTGGGACGAAATTGCTGGCGAATTTGGCCTGAAAAACTTTGCCTGTGGTAACACCGGGTGTCAAATGGGTGGTTGGTTCAACAAAGAAATGAACTCTGCCGATGACTTCAAAGGTCTGAAAATGCGTATCCCTGGTTTGGGCGGCGATGTTTTGGCTAAACTTGGCGCGTCTCCTGTGTCGCTTCCTGGTGGTCAGATTTATGAAAACCTGATGTCGGGTGCGATTGATGCAACCGAGTGGGTTGGCCCGTACAACGATTACTTCATGAAGTTCTATGAAGCTGCGAAATACTACTATTTCCCAGGTATGCATGAGCCAGGCGCACAGCTTGCTTTCGGTATGAACGGTGAATTCTGGGGCGGTCTGTCCGATACCCACAAAGCCATCATTCAAGCCGCTTGTAATGAAGAAAACGCCCGTACAATGGCAGAAACAAATGCCAACAACGGTGCCTATCTTAACAAACTGGTTAACGACCACGGTGTGCAATTGCGCGAATTCAACGATGACGTATATGATGCGTTCGGTGAAGCAGCTGCACAAGTGCTGGAAGAAGCCCGCGATCACAGCCCATTGGCTAAGAAGATCATGGATGCCTTCATTGCTGCACGGTCTGAAATCGGCGCATGGACTGCTTTGTCAGACGTGGCTTACGTACAAAAACGTAACCGTGTTTTGAACGGCTGATCTACCGATTATCGCTTATAGGCCGAGACGGATTTTTTTCCGTCTCGGCCCTTTTTGAATTTCACAAATATTAGGGCTTTAGGCCTGTTATTTCCGCGGGGGGGATACACATGACAACGCTGGAAACCGCGTCTGAGTTCAAGCAAGAGCCTGCCAAAGGTGCGCTGCCAGTGATCACCCGCAGTCTTGGATGGTCTATCCTGTTCGTTTTGTTTATCTTTCTTGCGAATAATTTTCTGACATTCTGGGGCGGCCTGCCGGGGGCGTCCTTTTCGGGAACCGCACTGGCCATGGTACAGGCGGGGCTTTACCCGGTTGCGGTTTTGGTGGGGATATTTATGGTGCGCCAAAACAAGGATATGACTTTGCGCCAAGACAGTGTGCGCATTGCGAATATGAACCGCTTTTTCATCCGCGCCTGCTTTTTTATTGTGCTTTATATCGGCATTGTCGATGTGGTGATTTCATTCCTGCGGGTTGAGGATTTATTGCCAAGCGTTGTCGGCGAGCAGTTGAACAAAGAACTTATCCGCTCGGATTTTCGCGGTACATATGTGCATTTCCCCTTGATGATTTTGGGGGTTATCACCGCCACTCGTACGCGCGCTTTATGTGTTGAATGGCTGGCCTTGATGGTTGTCGCCGCCGAGCTTCTGATCGTGTTTCTGCGCTTCATATTTTCATATGAACAAGCGTTTATGGCTGATTTGGTACGGTTCTGGTACGGTGCCCTGTTCCTGTTTTCCAGTGCTTACACCCTGTCCGAAGAAGGCCATGTACGGGTCGATATTTTCTATACGAATTTCCGCGTGAAAACCAAAGGTTGGGCCAACGCGTTTGGCTGTTTGTTCATGGGGATAGTGCTTTGCTGGACAATTTTAATCGTCGGCATGGGCACTAAAAGCTCGATTATCAACAGCCCGCTTTTGAACTTTGAAACTACACAAGCAGGTTTTGGCCTTTATGTTAAATACCTGATGGCGGGTTTTCTGGGCGTCTTTGCCATATCGATGATGATCCAGTTTGTCAGCTACCTGATGGCATCGGTTGCTGATGCGCGCGGTGATCCGGGTCACGAAATTCCAGACGGCACGGAGGCCCTCTAACCATGGAACTGTATTTTCTACTTCTTCTTGTCATTCTGATGGCGGCAGCACTTGCTTCTGGCTTTCCGGTCGCCTTTGCTTTGCCGGGGGCATCGATCATTACCATCGCGATTGCCGCTAGTACCGGGTATTTGTTCGCTGGGGCAACGGACGTTTATTTTGCCCAAGGCGGGCCTTTTCAATGGCTGAGTGCCGGTGTGACAAACCTGCGAGGCGTCTATTGGGCGGCGCAGCGTGATACGCTGATTGCGATCCCGTTGTTCATTTTCATGGGGATCATGCTGCAACGTTCCAAAATTGCCGAAGACCTGCTTATTACCATGGCCAACCTGTTTGGGCCGGTTCCGGGCGGTTTGGGCATATCGGTGGTGTTTGTGGGGGCTTTGCTGGCTGCCACTACAGGGATCGTTGGGGCAACCGTCGTTGCCATGGGGCTGATCTCGCTGCCTGCGATGATGCGCAATAAGTATTCCAATTCACTGGCCACGGGCACGATCACGGCCTCGGGCACATTGGGGCAAATCATTCCGCCCTCGATCGTGTTGATCATTCTGGCTGACCAGCTGTCCAGTGCCGCCGATCAGGCTGGCACATTGCGCAAGGCCCTATACAGAGCCACAACCGGCGAACTTTCGATGCCTTCGACCTATGATGTGGTGTCCACCAGTGCCGGCGAGATGTTCCTTGGCGGATTGGTGCCGGGACTTGTGCTGGTCGGTCTTTACATGACCTATATCATGATCGTTGCGATTTTGCGCCCGGACATGGCGCCGCCGGTTTTATATAAAGGCGCGTATAACCGTGCCTTTGCTGCAAAAGTGTTTATCACCCTGATCCCGCCACTTGCCCTGATCTTTATGGTTCTGGGCTCGATCATCGGCGGTATCGCCACGGTGAACCAGGCCGGTGCTATTGGTGCCGCCGGTGCGCTGGTGATGGCGGGTTACCGTTTGCATGATGACAAAAAGGGCACATATTACCCCGCGATACTGGCGATTGTCAGTCTTGTCGTCATCGGGCTGGTGATGCATTACTTCAACACCAACATCAAAAACATCAAAAATGCGACCGATGCGCTGGGTATTGCGCTGGCGGTAATCTCTGCCCTCGGCCTGGTTTGGGCCTTGGCGTGGAGTGCATTGCGTGCCTTCAAGGTCGAAGACACGCTGCAATCGGTGATGCGTGAAACGGCCAAAGCCACGTCGCTTGTGTTCATCATCCTGATGGGGGCTGCAATGTTGACGGCAACCTTCCGTTCATTCGGCGGCGATCATCTAGTGCGGAGCTTTCTAGAGGGCTTGCCGGGCGGTTTCTGGTTCAAATTTGTCGTTGTCATGTCGGTGATTTTCTTCATGGGGTTCTTTCTGGATTTCATCGAAATCTCGGTTGTCGTGGTACCCATCGTGGCCCCGATTTTGTTGGCCGACCCAGGAGCCAATGTCACCGCCGTCTGGCTGGGGGTGATGATCGGGCTGAACATCCAGACCTCGTTTTTGACCCCGCCCTTCGGTTTTGCGCTGTTTTATCTGCGCGGCGTCGCCCCTGTGGCGGTGAAAACCATCGAGATGTACAAAGGGGTTGTTCCTTTCATCTGCTTGCAACTGATCGCGCTTTTCATCGTCGGCAACACCCCGCAACTGGTGAATTATCTGCCCAACCGTGTGACCTTGTTGTCCGAGAATGCCCCGCCACCGCGCAACCCGCGCTTGGGCTATTGTGTGGATCAGTTTGTCAGTGAGAAAATCGCTGCAACCGGGCCGGAACTGTTAGCGGCTGCCGGTACAGCAGGCAAGATTGATTTAAGCATATTCCCCGATAAACTGGCCAATAAAACCCAAGATGCCTTTGCTAAGGTTGCCGAAGCTCTGGCCCAGTTGAAACTGGCCGAAAAATCGGCAGTCGCGGTGGATAAAGCCGCAGTGAGCTATCGCCCTATCCACAAAAACGTGCGTGAACTGCAACGTGATGCGGCGGCTGTTGGACGGGATATCAAACGTGTTCAATTGCGGATTAACGGTCTTGCAAAAGACAGCCCGAAACTGGTTGCGATGAATGACCGGGTAGCCGAATTGACTGCGAAACAGGATGCGCTTCTGGCAAAAATTCCATCTGAATGGGACGATGTCCATAAAGCCTATCAAACGGTCAGCAAGACCAGAGCCAAGGCCTATTCGGGGTTTAGACGCATGTCTGAACAATCGTACCTGCCGGTGACGGAAATTCTGGCAGTTCTTGATAGCGGTGAGGCTTTCCGGGCTATTGAGGATGAATTGATGGCTGCAAAAGCTATGGTTGCCAACACGGCGCCTAAAGATGCGGTAGAGCCATTAGCCGCATTGGGAAAACGGTTTTCGGACGTAGCCGGTGCAAGTAAAATCAAATCTGCCATATCGAAAGCCCGCCGTGCGGTGAAAGCGAAAAAACCGAAGGTGGAAAAAGCCCAAAAGCAACTGGATAAAGCCATCGCGCTTTATCAGGCACAGATGCAATGGCGGGCCAAGGCCGAGGCTGACATAGCCCCGAAACTGGAAACCTATCTGGCCGCATTGCGCCCGACACTGGGTCTGCGCAATCAAACCAAGTTCACCCGCGAACAAGCCCTGTTCGTGGCGTCCTGCGCGGCCTATCACCGCGATGTGTCGCTGGAGTTCTAAGGCGGGATAGGCGTGTGGTTTCGAAAGCTAACCACGCCTAATAGCCCATCACGGGCCGTTCTGAAAGAATGGCCCGCGCTTGGCATGTGAGTTTATCACGGGCCATAGCGGGGAAATATTCGTCGCCTGTTAAAATGCCCTCACAAGTCATAGGCGCTGGCTTTGTCCACCTCGACACGTACAATATCCCCAACCCAACCGGCATCAAACACCTAGTTTGGGTTCAGTTTTCTGCTTGCAACCTTTGCTCCAGGCTTTCCAGCTTGTCATAAGCGTCAAGCAGGGTTGTTTTAAGCTGGGCAATTTCGCCCAAGGTATCGTTGATGATGGTAGGGCGGGTAAAGGTTTCGGCGATGTGGGTGGTGCCGTTGCTTTCGCCGGTAATCAGCCAGACGATAGAGACGTTCAACAGGCCCGCCAGCATCTGGACACGATTTGCGCGCGGTGTGTCTTCGTCGCTTTCCCAGACTTCTATTTTGCTGGCTTCTACGCCAAGTTTTTGACCCAATCTGGCGATGCTCAGGCCTTTGGCATTGCGGGCGGCCCGCAGGCGACCGCCGAATGTGGGGGCGGTTGTTTCAAAATGGTCGATTGGGTCTAAGCTTGTGGTTGGCAATGGATGCTCCGAGCATGGCTGGGTCTGTGAAAGCGGTGTGCTTTCGGTGAGTGCGACACCTAACCGATTGGGGGCCAAGATGCAAATTTGTGCGGCCTATGGGTTTTGCAACGGGGGGGATTGGCGGCGTGAGGTCAGATATCCTGTAGCTTCATCAAGACCGGTCTGAAAGAATGGCCCGCGCCTGACATGTGGGATTTGCAAAGCAATTCCCACTACCACCACGGGAGGGCGCATTGCGCCCACCCAGGGTCAGGCGCTAGGTGGGTGGTTGTGGGAAGGTCATTTATTCCGGTTCACATTATCTGATTTTGAATGATCAGGGTTATCATGGGCATATTCGCGCCCGTATAGTGTGGAATTTGGAGTATGGTTTTGCAGGAAACCACATCATGGTGATTCGGAATTTAATTGCTGATTAAACCCGACCCCACAGATCATACTCACTAGCCTCATCAACCTCGACACTCATAATATCCCCCACCTTCAACCCTTCAAAGCCTTCGTCGATGAACAGGTTGCCGTCAATCTCGGGGGCATCTGCCTGTGTCCTACAAGTGGCCCCGTCCGCATCGATCTCATCCACGATGACATCAATCCTTTGCCCGACTTTCGCTTCCAGTTTAGCCGTCGAAATCGCTTGAGCTTTTTCCATGAAACGGTTCCAGCGATCCTGTTTGACCTCCGCGGTCACATGATCCGGTAATGCGTTGGAACGCGCGCCTGCGACATCCTCGTATTGAAAGCAGCCAACGCGGTCTAATTGCGCTTCGTCCATCCAGTCCAGCAGGTGTTGGAACTCGGTTTCGGTCTCGCCCGGAAAGCCGACGATGAAGGTTGAGCGCAGGGTAATGTCGGGGCAAACCTTACGCCAAGCTTCGATCTCGGCCAGCGTATTAGCCGACTTCGCTGGCCGTGCCATGCGTTTCAGAACATCGGCGTGCGAGTGTTGAAACGGGATGTCCAGATAGGGCAGCACACCACTTTGCGCGTCGGCCATCAGCGGGATCAGGTCGCGCACGAACGGGTAGGGATAGACGTAGTGCAGCCGCACCCACGCGCCAAGCGTACCAAGGTCGCGGGCCAGATCAACGATATGGGCGCGGTGGTCGCGGTCGGTTTTATGGCGGATGTCCAGCCCGTAGGCCGAGGTATCCTGAGAGATCACCAACAGTTCCTTGACCCCTGCCGCGACCAGCCTTTCGGCCTCGCGCAGCACCGCATGGGCGGGGCGCGATTGCAGCCGGCCGCGCATGTCGGGAATGATGCAGAACTTGCACTTGTGATTGCAACCTTCCGAGATTTTCAGATAGCTGAAATGGCGCGGCGTCAGGCTGACACCTGTGGCAGGCAAAAGATCAATGAACGGATCGGGGGCGGGCGGCACGGATTTATGGACCGCGTCCAACACCTGCTCATATTGCTGCGGGCCTGTCACGGCCAGAATTTGCGGATGGTGTTCGCGGATATAATCGGGTTCCGCGCCCAGACAACCGGTGACGATGACCTTGCCGTTCTCATTCAAAGCCTCGCCGATGGCATCCAGACTTTCCGCCTTGGCACTGTCAAGAAATCCGCAAGTGTTGACGATCACCGCATCGGCCCCTGCATAATCGGGAGAAATGGCGTACCCTTCGGCGCGTAGGCGGGTCAGGATGCGTTCACTATCGACCAAGGCCTTGGGACAGCCAAGCGAAACCATGCCGATTTGCGGCTGGCCGTCGCGTTTGGGTTCAGAGATGCGGGCGCGGGGCGCAAGGTCAGGGCGCAGGTTTGGCGGGTTCTGGGTCATTTGCGGGCTTTAGCGCGTAAAGTTGGGGAAAGCTATAAGGATTTAGGGTGTGTGTTTACATACATCAAGGTTTGAGAAGCTTTCGGCGAAACATCCACAACACGTCATTTTGCAAAAATGACAGCGCCCGATCCCGCTGAAGTGGCAGGAGATTGCAAAGCAATCTACAAGAGCTTTCCCCATGGAGGGCGCTTTGCGACGGCGCAACTATTTGCTGAGTATGGTGTTTTTACAACGGTAATGCATACTAAATCATTGCACACGCGCCCACCAGGTCGGGCACTGACATTTTGCAAATCACCCCTCACTCAAACTTTGGTTCCCGCTTGCCCATCACCGCCATGACCATTTCCATCTGGTTTGGCCCGCCGATGATGGCCGCTTGCAATTCGGCCTCCAATCGCAGCCCCGCTTCACCGCGCCCCCATGTGCCGTTGGCCAACCTTTTGGCGGCAGCAAGGGCGTCGGGGGATTTGGTGGTGAGGGTTTGGGCGAATGCCAATGCGGCGGTAAGCGGATCATTTGTTATGCGTGTCAGAAGGCCAAGCTGCAAAGCCTCATCGGCCTCTAATATACGTCCTGTCATGATCAGATCCATGGCGGTATCGGCCCGCATCAATTTGGGCAAGCTCTGGCTAATCCCCATATCGGGGATCAGGCCCCATTTAGCTTCCATGATTGAAAATCTGGTATTGGGGGCCGCAATGCGAAAATCCGCGCCAAGGGCAAGCTGCGCACCTGCACCGAACACCACGCCTTCAAGCGCGGCAATGACGGGGACGTTCAGGCCGGCCCAAACCGTGACGGGGGCTTGAAACCTGTTGGCAGCCTCGCCTTTGGGCGGGTTCAGGATTTCGTCGCGTAGCTTATCCATTTCGGGTGCCACACTCATCAGGCTTTGCAGATCGATACCGGCGCAAAAGCAGTGATCCGCCCCGGTCAGGATCACCGCCCGCAACCCCTTTGTCTTAGCCAACGTTTTGGCTGTTTCAACCAGATCGCGCATCATATCGAACGACATGGCATTTTTATTGGTCGGGCGGTTCAGGGTTACGGTGGCGATACCGTTTTCTATCTGGCTTAGAACTGTTTGGGTCATGGGATACCTAATCATTGCCAAACGATGGTATTACGCCCTGTCTTATTTGTGAATAGGCATGCACATAGCTACATGGTATCATATGGCAAAACAGGTGGAGATTGCGGATGCGCTGGATTGTGCGGATAATATCGGTTTTGGTGGTTTTGGTCGTGATGGCAGTCGGGTTGGTATTTATGCTGCCTGCGGATAAAATCGGTGATTTGGCCTCGGCGCAACTGGAAAAGGCAACGGGGCGCACATTGACGCTGTCGGGCACATTCAAGCCAACAATATACCCTGTGCTGGGGGTGAAAACCGGGCCTTTGACGATTTCCAATGCAAGCTGGGGGTCTGAGCCTAATATGGTAACGGCGTCCGGTGCCTCGGTTGGTGTGGGATTGATGGCGTTGATCGGCGGCAATCTTGAGGTTAAGCGGCTGGTGCTGGATGATCCGGTGATCCATCTGCAAAGGCGCAAGGACGGGGTTGCCAATTGGGAACTGGGCAGGACTACCACAGCTGGCACGGCGCAAGGCAGCGATGCTGCAACAGGTGTGGGCGGCACTTCAAACTTCACGCTGGCCAAAGGAACGATACGGGGCGGGTTAATCACTTACAGTGATGCAACTACGGGTCAGAATATTGAGATTGATGAGATTAATGCGAATATAACTTTGCCAAAATCAGCCGCATCTTCGGTAAGCGGTACGGCGGTTTGGGCCGGACGCAAGGCCAAGGTCGATCTGTCGGTTGCGGATCTGGTCAAGTTTATGGCAGGTCGAGTGTCCAATATCACCGGCGCGATCCATGTGGGGAAAATGCGAGCATCCGTAGACGGGCAAGCGATGTTGGCTAGGGATACGGCACCGCTTTTGAACGGTCAGTATGATTTTGAATTGTCCGATATGGCGGCTTTAAGCAAGCTGACGGGCACCGCTTTGCCTGATGCTTTAAAAGGGGCGTCCAAACTGTCTTCAAAGGGCACGATTATGATGTCATCTGCGGGGCTTAATCTTGCCGGTGATGCGAATGTGATGATGAACGGGGTGCCCATAGCAGCAGGGTTTGAGGTGACGGGGCCAGAAAACTGGGCGGATACGCTGCGGGTGAATGCAACTTTGAACCTGACCGGAAAGGATGCATTTACGTTTTCATGGGCCGGGTTGGTAAACGGGCGTACCGGTAATGCGGATGGGTCAATAGATTTCAAGGCCAGCAATTTGCCGATAACACTCAAGGCTGCGGGACAAGAGATCGGCTTTCCCAAAGGCACCGGGAAAACCGCAAGGGTTAAGGGGGTTGTACGGGTGCGAAATGGTAAAAACACCCTGTCAAAGGCCTTGTTTGCGCTGGATCAAAATACCTACCAAGGCAATGCTGAGCTGGCCTTCAGGAAACAGCCCTATATCGCGGCAAACTTGCGCGCAGGTGCGCTGGATTATTCGGCGTTTGCATCGGATGATAGTAGCGGGGCGGGCACTGGTGGTTCGGGGGCAGGTTCGTCCAATAGTTCCGGTGGTTGGAGCAAAGAACCGATCCGTATCAGCGGGCTGGATGCGATCGATGCTGACGTCGATTTGAAAGCCAAGTCGATTGATCTGGGCATCAGCAAATTGGGCCGTACTGATATCAATGCACGTCTGCGTAGCGGGGCTTTGCAACTGACCCTGAACGAGGTGCGCGCCTATGATGGTGTTATCACCGGCGTGGTCGGGTTTAGTGGTGGCAAAGCGGTCGCGTTTACCTCTGATATTACAGCCAAAGGAGTGCAGCTAGAGCCGCTATTGGGTCGATTGTTGGATTTGCACCGCCTGACGGGGTCGGGCAATACCACACTAATAATGTCCGGCACCGGTGCTAGCCTTTACCAGATCATGCACAGTCTGACAGGGGACGGTACTTTGCGTATCGACCGCGGTAGTTTTAAAGGCATTGATCTGGCGGCGATGATGCGCAACCTGAAACAGGCATTTGGCGGCTTTAAAGGGGCAACCGAGTTTACCAGTCTGACAGGGACATTTCAGATGAAGAACGGCGTTTTGCAAAACGTCGATATGCTGATGGTCAGCCCGTTGTTTAAGGCAGAAGGTAAGGGGCGAATCAATGTGGGCGACCAGAACATGCACTACACCGTGACGCCGTCCTCATTATCCAAAGACGCGAAATTCTCGGTTCCGGTCAATATAACCGGCCCCTGGAGCAACCTGCGTTTTCGCCCCGATATGGGCGGGCTGGTAGATTTGTTATCGAAAGGCCGGCTCGGGGCTGAAAAAGCTGCATTGAAAGTGAAGCAGGATGAGTTGAAAACCAAAATTGAGCAGCAGGCTAAAGACAAGCTTGGGGGGCTTTTGAAAGGCTTGATTAAATAAGCGGTTAGCACCACGTATTAACGGCATGTATTGGTCGTTTTCCGCCGTGACAGTTTGCCTATGCCTTGTTAGGTCGGGGCTGAATGGTTTTGAGGTAAGATATGGCCCTTTTGCTTGGCATCGACACCGGCGGCACCTATACGGATGCGGTTTTGATTGAAGATGAGACCCGCGTGATCGCATCTGCCAAAGCCCTGACGACACGCTATAATTTGGCGGTTGGTGTGGGCGGAGCAATGGATGCGGTGATGGCAAAAAGTGGCGCCGTTGCCGGTGATATTGCCATGGTGTCGCTGTCTACTACACTGGCCACAAATGCGCTTGTGGAAGGGCAAGGGGGACGTGTTTGTCTGGTTTTTATCGGATTTTCGAAGCGTGATTTGATGCGGCAGGGTTTGCAGGATGCGCTAAAGGGCGATCCGGTGATTTTTCTGGATGGCGGGCACAGTCATTCGGGCGATGAAATTGCCGCGCTGGACGAAGCCGAATTGCGGATCGGACTGTCTGAATATGGCGACCTTGTTTCGGGCTTTGCCGTAGCCAGCCAGTTTGCCACCCGCAATCCTGCCCATGAAATCCGCGCCCGCGATATTATTCGCGAAGTGACTGGCAAGCCGGTGTCTTGTTCACATGATCTCAGTGCCAAGCTGAACGGCCCGAAACGGGCAATGACGGCTTTGCTGAATGCGCGGCTTATCGGGATGATAGATCACCTGATCTCGGCGGTTGAGGGGCTTTTGGCTTCCAAATCCATTGATGCGCCATTCATGGTTGTGCGCGGCGACGGGGCGTTGATCTCGGCAGATCAGGCGCGGATCTCGCCGATTGAAACCATCCTGTCGGGGCCTGCGGCTTCGATCGTTGGGGCCAACTGGCTGACGGATGAGAAAGACGCGATTGTGTCCGACATCGGCGGCACCACCACGGATGTGGCGGTGTTGCGGGGGGGGCGGCCTATTATTGATCCGCAAGGTGCACAGGTCGGCGGGTTTCGTACCATGATTGAGGCGGTGGCGATGCGCACAACTGGTTTGGGTGGCGACAGTCAAGTGCATATGGTGGCTGGCGGTTTGACATCTGCGATCACTTTGGGGCCGCGCCGGGTGTTGCCGGTATCTTTGCTGGCACTGGACTGGGCCGATGTGGTGCACGCTGCCCTTGATGCACAATTAGGATCAGATGTGATCGGCGAATATGACGCGCGGTTTGTGTTGGCAACGGGTGTTGCACCGGACGGGTTGTCAGACCGTGAAACGGTTGTCATGACCCGGATCGGTGATCAGGCCCGGCCCATGGGCGATGTGGTTCACAACCGCATGGAACAAGGCGCGTTGCAAAATTTGGTCACACGTGGATTGGTGATGATGGCCGGGATTACCGCATCGGATGCGGCGCATATTTCGGGGCAGTTAGATGCCTGGGACGGCTTGGCGGCGGATAAAGCCTTGCAGCTGTTTTCGCGCCAACGCACAGGCAGTGGTAACAGATTGGCTGCGGGGGCGGAACCACTGGCGCAGATGATTATCGACCAACTGACCGAGCAATCGGCACAGGCTTTGCTGGAAACCGCTTTTTCCGATGATGATTTTGATTTTGGCCTGCCCGCATCAGAATTGGCGCATCATGTTTTGACGCGTCAAGGCATGGCGCATCATCGCGGTTTACTGGCGATGGATATAGGGCTGAACCTGCCCGTAATCGGGCTTGGGGCCTCGGCGCACAGCTATTACGGGGCTGTCGGGAAGCGGCTTTCCACGCGCGTAATTGTGCCTGAATATGCCGGTGTCGCCAATGCTATCGGTGCGGTTGTCGGCCAAATCTCGATGCGGGTGGCCGGGCAGGTCACGGCACAGGGCGAGGGGCGCTTTCGGGTGCATTTTGAAAGCGGGCCACAGGATTTTACCACCCAGGCTAATGCGTTTGCCGCACTGGAAGAAATTTTAAGCGATCAAGCCATGGCAGGGGCGAAAGCCGCAGGGGCACATGGCATTCGCTTGCGTATGAAACGGAATGTCCGCACCGCTTTGGTTGAAGGCCGTGAAGTGTTTGTAGAAGCGGAACTGACCGCGATAGCCTCGGGGCGGCCAAGGATCGCACTGGGATAGGGGTGCCTGATTTTTGGCTTGTGCCTGATTTGTAACACTGCTTATCTGAAGCAAAATAAAGCCACAGGAAACCTTACCCATGTCACATCTCTTTACCCCTTTGACGATCAAAGACGTTACCTTTCGCAACCGCATCGGGGTGTCGCCGATGTGCCAGTATTCCGCCCATGACGGGGTGATGAACGATTGGCACCGGGTACATTTGGGGGCGCGCGCGGCAGGTGGTGCAGGGCTGGTGATTGCCGAGGCCACTGCGGTGCGTGCCGATGGACGGATCACCCCCGGCTGTACCGGATTGTGGAATGATGATCAGGTTGAAGCGGCGGCTCCGATCAATCGGTTCATTGCTGAAATGGGCGCGGTTCCGGGGGTTCAAATCGGGCATGCGGGGCGTAAGGCCTCGGCGGCAAAGCCTTGGGATGGCGGGGCGCATTTGAAGGATGACGAAGGCGGTTGGCCGATTGTCGGGCCGTCGGATGCGCCGTTTGATCCTGATGGCACACGGCTGTGGAAAACCCCGCATCAAATGAGCGTGGCGGAAATTGCAGATATGCAGGGCCTGTTTGTGGCCGCTGCCAAACGGGCCTATGCTGCGGGTTATAAGCTGTTGGAAATTCACGGTGCACATGGCTATTTGCTGCACAGTTTCTTCACGCCATTGGTGAATACGCGAACCGACCAATATGGCGGCGATTTGCGTAATCGCGCCCGCATGATGCTGGAAACCGTGGAAGCGGTACGCGCTGTTTGGCCTGAAAATCTGCCGCTGTCTGTGCGTCTGTCGGTGGCCGACTGGATCGAGGGCGGCTTGACCATCGAGGACAATATCGAAATGGCGAAATGGTTGAAAGAACGCGGCGTTGACCTTGTTGACTGTTCCGGTGGCGGGGCGACACCTGCGGCAAGAGCCTCGATCGGGTCGCGTACTTCGGATCAGGTGGGGCTGGCAGGAAAATTGCGTGCCGAGGCTGGCATTGCAACGCTGGCAGTGGGTGCAATTACGCAAGCCAAACAGGCCGAAGCGATCATTGCGGACGGTCAGGCGGATATGGTTCTTTTGGCACGCGCCAACATGCGTGACCCCTATTGGGCGATGCATGCGGCAGCGGAATTGGGTGCAGATGTGAAAGCGCAACTTCCGGTGCAATACGGGTTTTATCTGGGCTAAGCTGTCGTGTTTGCGAATGGCCAAGCTATTGCAAGCCCGGCCATTCGCTGGGAGTTTAGGCAGCTTTCCGGATGTCCCCCAAACCTTTGGCGGCTGGCATCATCAGAACCGCATATTTCCTGCCGTCTTCGGGGCAGATATATGGCTCGCTGATTTGTTTGCAGTCATAGCCGAACGAGCGGAACATGCGCGGCAATGTGGGTGGCGACAGGCAAATCAGATGTTGCGCCCCAAAGGCAGCGGTTTCGGCAACCACGCCGTCGACAATCCGGTTCAGACAGGTCACTTTATCGCGCATCCCCTTCAACTGGCTTGAAACCACAAGACGGGTGCATTCCCAAACCAGATTGGTGTTGAAGTTTTCCTTGTAAATCTGATCTGGTATTTTCGGGATCATGCCGCGGGCCACATCGTTCAGCATATAGGTGCAGTCGCCCCATTTTGCCGAGGTTGGTGCCATGCGGGCCCCGCCCACGACTTGGCCGTTTTTGATTACAACGGAATAATGCGCCAGAGGGTTGTCGTACTGATCCATTTCCACATGATCGTCGTAGAAAATATCCCAGTTCAACTCATCCACAAAGTATTTTTTACGCAGGCCCAGGTAATCGTAAAAGGTTGAACCGAATTTATGAAAATTTGTGAAGTCAAAAGTTACAAAATGCATGGTTTATCTC
>CAZMMG010000012.1:0-17979 GCA_964567355.1 uncultured Neptunicoccus sp. | reverse complement strand
CTCAGCCGTGAGGAGGGTATAAGAGACGGGGTCACACATCGGGCCTGGCTTCGGTTCGGGGGTTGGCCAGTGAAATGCCGCCGACAGCTTCGGTCAGCGCAGCACTGCAAACCAGCTTTGCGGCGGCTTCCAGATCGGGAGCCAAATAGCGGTCTTCGCGTATAGGGGCCACATCTTGGCGCAATCGCGCCATAACATTTTGCAAGCGCATACTGGTTTTCAAAGGTGCGCGAAACTCGATACCGGTTACACCGCATATCGCTTCAACCCCCAAAATACGCGCTAGATTTTTGTTCATCCGCCTCAACCGCCGCGCCCCGTGCGCTGCCATCGAGACATGGTCTTCTTGATTGGCACTTGTCGGCGTGCTGTCAGTGCTGCACGGATTAGCCAGATGTTTGTTCTCGCTCATCAAGGCCGCCGTGGTCACTTCCGCAATCATCAACCCCGAATTCAAGCCAGGATCAGGTGTCAGAAACGGTGGCAAATCAAAGCTAAGGGTCGGGTCAACCATCAAGGCTACCCGGCGTTGCGCAATCGCGCCAGTTTCCGAAATAGCCAGCGCTATCTGGTCGGCGGCAAAGGCCACGGGCTCGGCGTGAAAATTGCCGCCAGACACGATCTTGCCCGCGTCAATCAGCACCAAGGGGTTATCCGTTACCGCATTTGCCTCAATTTCCAGCGTGCGCCCGACCTGCCACAACAGATCCAGCACCGCGCCCACCACCTGCGGCTGACAGCGGATACAATACGGGTCTTGCACACGGCTATCGCCCTCGCGGTGGCTGTCGCGGATTTCAGAACCTTGCATCAGTTCGCGCATCACACGCGCCACCGTGATTTGCCCTTGATGGCCGCGCAAAGCATGAATTTCAGCTAACAGGGGCGCGGTCGAGCCCATGATCGCATCGGTTGAAAGCGTTGACGTAACCAAAGATGCCGCAACATTGCGCAACGCATCAAAATATCCCACCAAAGCGAAAGCAGTGGAAAACTGGGTGCCGTTGATCAGCGCCAGCCCTTCCTTGGCTGCCAGTATCAACGGGGTCAATCCAGCCTTTGCCAACGCCTCACCACCGTCCAAAACTTCGCCGCCATATTCAGCTTTGCCTTCACCCAAAAGCACCGCGGCCATATGCGCAAGCGGGGCCAGATCACCCGATGCCCCGACCGAGCCTTGCGCCGGAATAACCGGTGTCACGCCCTTTGCCAGCATCGCTTCGATCAGTGCAATCACCGCCCAGCGCACCCCCGATGCCCCGCGCCCCAACGATAACAGTTTCAGCGACATCATCAGCCGCACAATCGGTTTTTCAACCGCATCACCGACACCGCAACAATGCGACAGGATCAGATTGCGTTGTAGCGTGGCGGTATCTTTGGTGGCGATTTTGACGCTGGCCAGCTTGCCGAACCCGGTGTTCACCCCGTAAACTGGCGCGTCACCGGCCACCGCTTGCGCCACACGCTTTTGGGCCCGCTCGACCTTTGATCGTGCCGAAGGGTCAAGCTTTACCGAAAAACCATCCCGGTAAATCTTCTCCAAATCCGTCAGCGATGTTTCGCCCGGGTGCAACGTCAGTGTCGTCATGCCATTTCTCCGATAATGCGTTTGTAAAGCGGGTTAAAGCCGATGCGATAAGCCAACTCGGCAGGCTGTTCCACATCCCAAACCGCCAGTTCGGCCCGAAACCCTGCAACAATTTGTCCGGTATCTTTCACACCCAGCGCAAGCGCCGCATTGCAAGTTACCCCAGCCAAAGCTTCAAACGGGGTCAACCCGAACAGGGTGCAGCCCATGTTCATGGTCAGCAGCAAAGAGGTCAATGGCGATGAACCCGGATTACAATCGGTTGCCAATGCCATGGCCACACCGTGCTTGCGAAACGCCTCCACAGGCGGGGCTTTGGTTTCGCGCAATGTGTAATACGCCCCCGGCAACAACACCGCCACGGTGCCCGCCGCCGCCATCGCTTGCGCATCCGCATCATTGGCATATTCCACATGATCCGCCGACAGGCCACCATAACGCGCCACCAATTCAGCACCGCCCAAATGCGACAGTTGTTCCGCATGCAGCTTTACCGGCAGACCCAATTCGCGAGCCAGATCAAACACCCGTGCGATTTGTTCGGGCGAAAATGCAATGCCTTCGCAAAACCCGTCCACCGCATCAACCAGCCCTTCGGCATGCGCCGCTCGCAGGGTCGGTAGACACACCGCGGTGATATAATCATCCGCACGTCCCACATATTCCGCAGGCACCGCATGGGCGCCTAGATAACTGGTTTTGACCCGAACATTCCGCGCCTTTCCCAAGGCTCGCGCCGCCCGCAACATCGCCAGTTCGGTTTCCATATTCAGCCCGTACCCCGATTTGATCTCTATCGTTCCCAGCCCTTCGGCAATCAGCGCGTCAAGGCGCGGCAATGCCCCTGCAACCAAGCTTGCCTGATCCGCCTGCCGCGTTGCCGTGACCGTTGAAACAATGCCACCACCGGCACGCGAAATTTCTTCATAACCTGCCCCGTTCAGTCGCATTTCAAACTCGCGCGCGCGGTTACCGCCAAACACGATATGGCTGTGACAATCGATCAGCGCAGGCGTTATCAGACGCCCGCCCATATCCTCGACCCGCCAACCTGCATAGGCTTGCGGCAAATCCGCCTTGGCCCCGACCCAGTCAATCAAACCACCGCGCAAGGCAATAACACCGTTTGGGATAAGCCTGCCCGCCCCGTCCTGAGGCGCTATATGCACATGTGTCAAAAGATAGTCAGTCATCGGGATTTTTCGCTTGTTAAGTACGATTTAATCGTATTATGTGCATACATAATAATTGTCAACACTGGAAATACGAGACATGCAAAAGCTCTGGGCAAAAACCGCGCTAACCAAGGATGGCTGGCAAAACGACGTCCTGATAAGCCTTGATGCGAGCGGTATGATTGCCAATGTAGCCCCCAATTCACCGGCGGACGGGGCTGAACGCTATGGGGCCATGCTGCCTGCCCCCACCAACTTGCATTCGCATGCATTTCAACGTGCCATGGCTGGACTGACCGAAGCCAAAGGCCCCGATCCGCGCGACAGTTTCTGGACATGGCGCAGGCTGATGTACCAATTTCTTGACCACCTCAATCCCGACGATATTCAGTCTATCACCGCATTCGTGCAGATGGAAATGCTGCAAGCGGGCTATGCCGCGATATGCGAATTTCACTACCTGCACCATCAACCGGGCGGCATGCCTTACGATAGCCTGTCGGAAATGTCCGAACGCGTCATTGCCGCGACGCAAATATCAGGCATAGGCCTGACCTTATTGCCTGTGATGTACCAGTTCGGCGGCTGTGATGAACGCAATCTGACCGCTGGACAAATTCGTTTCGGCAACACGCCCGATCAATTTACCAACCTTCTGACACAGGCAGGCAACGCCCTGAAATCCCTACCCTCGGACACCCGCCTTGGCGTGGCGCCGCATTCTTTGCGCGCAGTCAACCGCACGGGGCTTGCAGACGTTTCACAGCTTCTACCCGACGCCCCCTTGCACCTGCATCTGGCCGAACAAGTGGCCGAGGTCGACGAGATCAAAGCCGCTTACGGCGCACGCCCCGTCGAATGGTTGCTGGACAATCACGATGTCAATGCACGTTGGTGCCTGATCCACGCCACACAGATGACCCCAGTTGAGACCACGCGACTGGCCAAAACCGGGGCCATAGCAGGGCTTTGCCCGTTAACCGAATCCAGCCTTGGTGACGGCATTTTCGACGGGTTACGCTTTACGGAAGCAGGCGGCCGTTTCGGTATCGGCTCGGACAGCAATATCCGCATTACACTGGCCGAAGAACTGCGCACACTGGAATATTCGCAACGCCTGCGCGACAAAGGCCGCGCCATGTTCGCCACCTCGGAAAAGTCAACCGGACGCGCCTTATACGATCAAGTCACAGCCGCAGGCGCAACCGCTGCAAACCGCAATGCAGGTAGCATCGCAATAGGCAAACAGGCTGATCTTTTGGCCCTTGATCTAAACGCTACCGACCTGATTGGAAAATCGGGCGATATGCTGCTTGATAGCTATATCTTTGCCGGCTCGGATGCACTGATCAGCGATGTCTGGTCAGCAGGGCGGCATTTGGTTAAACAGGGCGCACATATCAGGCGCGACCGGATAACGGCGCAGTACCAAAACACCTTGAAATCACTGATGGAGCGAATTTGAACACCCCTAAACAAATCGGTTTTCAGGACATCATCACCGAGGTACGCCGCCGCGTGGCAAACCGCGAATGGCCCCCTGGTGATCTGATCCCAAACGAAGAGGATATTGCAACGGAATTCGGCTGTGCCCGCAGCACCGTCAACCGCGCCTTGCGTGATTTGGCCGCCTCGGGCCTGTTGGAACGCCGCCGCAAGGCGGGGACGCGTGTGGTGATGAACCCGGTGCGCAAAGCAACCCTGTCGATCCCGATAACCCGCGAAGAAATTGAAAATCGCGGTTTGGAATACCGTTACTTACTACTGCTGCGCGAGCTTGCCACACCGCCTTTGGTTCTATGCAAATCATGGGGCATCGGCACCGATAGCAAGATGCTGCACCTGAAATCACTACACTTAGGTAACGCAAAACCATTTGCCTATGAGGACCGCTGGATCAATCCCAACCATATCCCGCAAGCCCTAAATGTCGACTTCGAAACCAACAACGCCAACGAATGGTTGGTCCAAAATGCCCCTTACAGTCGGGGCGACATTGCCTTTTTTGCCAGCAATGCACCGCAGGAAGTCGCGGAATATCTAGGGGTTTCACCCGACACAGCGGTTTTCGTCATCAACAGAACCACTTGGAACAAAGATACACCGATCACTTACGTCAAGTTGCACTATGCCCCAGGCTATCAGCTTTATACCAACCTATAAACGCGCTGCTTGCCAAGCATCCCAGGCCTCTGGCGTATCCAAATCAAGTGAAACCGCCGCGTCCATCGGCACCTCATAAACCCATTCCGGCACTGTTTTCACGATCGCTTTAGCCCCGCTATCGCCTTGTAAATCTGCAAGGTTTTCGATAAATTTTGCGTCAAACAAAACCGGATGCCCACGTTTACCATTGGGGTTTGTAGGGCAGATGATCAGTCGGTCTTTTGCTGTATCATGGGCCGCGATGACCCGGTTGTAATGCGTGGGCGTTAAATCCGGCATATCCGTCAGCCCGACGATAACTGCTTTGGGTATTTTTTTCAGAGCCAGAATTCCCGCACGCAATGATGCCGACATACCTTGATCCGCATCCGTCGCCTCGACAATTTGCACATCCAAACCCCGCAATGCCCGCTTGTGCGCCTTGGCCGTTTTCTTCAACACCACAATACAGCGATCGATGTCCGAAGCCAATGCCACCTTTACCGAGTGCCGCAGCAATGACATGCCACCCACATCGCGCATCAGTTTGTCGTCCCCTTGCATACGCGTAGAACTGCCCGCGGCCAACAACACCGCCACAACACCCGAATTCGGGGTGCCAGTTTGCAAGCGCGGGTGAATGCGTTCGGGAATTTCCTTCAGCAATCCGCCAACGCCCATCCGCGTCATCTCCGCTGCATTCAGCGGCAGCCCCGCGCAAAGCCGCTCCAACACCCAATCGGCCCCGTTCGGCGCAGGGGCGCGTGCGCAACCCGGCAAACCGATCACCGCGCGGCCCTGATGCGTCGCACCCAAAACCAGAAGATTACCGGGATCAACCGGCATGCCAAACCGTTCAACGCGCCCGCCTGCTGCAAGGATGCCTGCCGGCACCACATCGCGCCGGTCGGATGTGGCTGACGCCCCGAGAACCAGCACCATATCACCTGTCGAGCGAGCAATTGCCGCAGCAACGGCGGCTTCAGTATGATCAACGGTTTCACAGGTTTTCAGTGTTAAATTGAGCGGCGTAATGCGGGCCCGCAACACCGCTTCGGCTTTGGTCAACAGCGAAGCTTTGAAACCCTTGGTGCGGGTCAAAATCAGATCACAGGTTTTGGGCGAAAAGCCGTGAAGCTGCGCCGCTCCCTGCCCCAATACCTGCAGTGCCTGATCGATCCTCTCTTGGCTTACACCGTAGGGAATGATCTTCAATGTTGCCAGCAAACTGCCCTTTTTGACGCGGGCGAAATTCGGCAAGGTGGCGATGGTAATAGCCTCGTCCACCGTATTGAATGCCTCGACCGCAGCCACCTTCAAAGCCAGCACCCCATCGCACCCCGCCAGTAAATTGACACGGCCCGCAAAAGCCACGGTCGCTGTCACATTATCCGACAAAAATGCTTCCGCTAGATTTTGAACCGCGTCATTTTCCGCCACATCCCCCGTTTCCAGCATGGCGACAGTCACAGTAGCGCACCCTGCTTTTTCCAGCTTCGCCAAATCACCCGCGCCTAAACGAGTACCCTTTTTAATCACAAATTTTTCGCAGGCAACCGAATGGGCCAGAATATGGCCCTCGGCATCTCTTAAATTAACACAGTCGAATTTCATCGCCGCGTCCTGTTGTGGTGCAGGCATTCAGTCACCTCCGCCAATATTGACACGGCAATTTCCGCAGGGGTTTTTGCACCAATATTCAGCCCAACAGGGGCATGTATCTTGGCAATCTCGGCATCATCGAACCCTAGCCCCTTTAACTCGGCCACCCGCTTTGCGTGGGTTTTTCTTGATCCCAATGCCCCGATATAAAATACATCCGATCTTAGGGCCACGCCCAGCGCGGGCGTATCGATTTTCGGGTCATGGGTTAGGGTGATCACAGCCGTATGTGCATCCAGACCGATGTCGCGTAACGCCTCATCCGGCCAGGCATCCACAAATACATCCCCCGGAAACCGCTCTGCGGTGGCAAAACTACCGCGCGGGTCGACCATGAATACCTCATAACCCGCCATCTTCGCCATCGGCGACAGGCTTTGACTGATATGCACCGCACCCACAATAATCATCCGCAAGCTTGGCCTGATCACATGAGTATAAACATGACCCGCTTTGCCGCAGGCCAGCCCCGCCGCATCCAGCCGCATACGTTCCCACGTTTCAAGGTTCACTTGGGAAGCATAAGCCGTGCGCCGTTCTGCCGCCGTTGCCATCGCTTCAATCAAGGCCTGATCCGGCCCGTCCCCAATCCCGATAGGTTCCACCAATATCTGGATATTACCACCACAAGCCAACCCAACTGCAAAAGCATCCGCATCGGCAACACCGTAGTTCAGCACCCGACATTTGCCGTCCCGAAGCGCATCTTGTGCCGCCAGTATCACCGCCCCTTCGACGCACCCCCCCGACACTGATCCCTGAAATGCCCCGTCTTCGGCAATTGCCAACCTCGCCCCCACAGGTCGCGGGGCCGACCCCCATGTGGAAATCACCGTCGCTATCGCCGCCGCTTTGCCCGAAGCGATATAATCCAGCGCGACACGGGCCATATTGTCCAAAACTTGCGTCATATTGCAGCCATCATTTCCTGTTTCATATCCTTGGGCCCCGCGCCGCTTAAAGCCTCTGCCAATTCGCTTAAAGATGCAAGATTGTGACACGCGGCAAAGCTGTCCACATGGGGCAGCATAGTGCGAATACCGGCCGCAAGCGGCTCGAACCTGTCAAAGCGCAACAACGGGTTCAACCAGATCAACTGACGGCAAGACAGGCGCAGGCGGTGCATTTGCCCTTGCAATAGCGTTACATCCTCGCGCTCCAGCCCGTCGGTGATCAGCAGAACCACCGCGTCGCCGTTTAAAACCCGCCGTGACCAGTCTTGGTTGAACGCTTTCAGGCTTTCGCCGATTTGCGTGCCGCCATCCCAATCCTGCACCTGCCCACCAATGGCACGCAAGGCCACATCTGGGTCTTTTTGTGTCATTTGCCGGGTGATATTGGTCAGCCGCGTGCCAAAGGTAAACCCGTGCACTTCGGCCCAATATTGGCCGCCCCGCGCCACCGCATGAATGAAATGCAGCATCATGCGCGAATAGGTCGACATCGAGCCTGATATATCCGTCAGCACAACCAAATTGGGCAACTGGGGGCGCGGGGCCGCTTTTGGCAGATGCAGAATTTCTCCGCCCGTGCGCCTTGCGGTGCGCAACGCCGCCCGCACATCAACCTTATGCCCCCACGGCACCTGCCGCAGCCGCCGCGAAGCACGTTTGGGCAAATCAAGACGCATCATTGCTATAGCTTTTTCGGCGTCGCGCATTTCCGCTGTGCTCATCTGTTCAAAATCCATACGGCCCAGCCGCTCTGCAACAGATGTCGTAAACTGCGCATCCAGCACCAGCTCTTCTTGTGGTGCGACAGGTGGCTCCGCACCCACAGCTTCGGCCATCGCTTGCGCTGCACGTGTTTCAGCATCCTTCGGCTTTTTCGGCACCTCTTCGGTTTGCAACATCGGCAGCATCATCTGCAGCATGTTTTCCAGAAACCCGGGGTCGCGCCAGAACATATTGAAAACCTGCGAAAACACTGGAAAATGTTCCACCCGCGTCACCAGACAGGCCTGCAACGTCACATAAAAATCGCCGCGTTTGGCAAATCCCACCGCTCTTACCGCGCGGATGGTGTCTTTGACTTGCGCTGTTCCAACCGGCACGCCTGCACGGCGCAGGGCACGACAAAAATAGATGATATTTTGCGGCAAACTACCGCCATCGGTCAATGCCGCACCGCTCATTCCGCTGCTCTAAGATCGCTTCGGGCAGCTTCCAGCAAACGGTGCGCGTCCGAGCCTTGGATTTTGGCAATATCATCGCGGTATTTTAAAACAGCCCCGATGGTATCAACGATAATATCAGGTGTCAGGGCAACCGCATCAAGTGCCACAAGGCATTTAGCCCAGTCCAGAGTTTCCGCCAGACCGGGGGCCTTGAACAGATCCTCGTCACGCAACCGCTGCACAAAGCTCACCACTTCACGGCTCAGGGCCATTGCGGCATCCGGCACGCGAGCCAGTAGGATTTCCAGTTCGCGGTTAAAATCGGGGTAATCCACCCAGTGATACAGGCACCTGCGTTTCAGCGCGTCATGCACTTCACGGGTGCGATTAGATGTCAGGATCACGATCGGCGGCGCCGGGGCCTTAATGGTGCCGATCTCGGGGACTGTGACCTGATAATCCGACAAGGCTTCCAACAAAAACGCCTCAAACGGCGCATCGGCACGGTCAATCTCATCGATCAACAAAACAGGCGGGCCGTTTTCATGCGGCTCCATCGCCTGCAACAAAGGCCGCTTGATCAGGTACTCACCACTGTAAATATCCGTACCGTCGCCCGCTTGGCGCAAGGCCAGCATTTGGGCGGCAAAATTCCACTCATAAACTGCGGTAGAAGCATCCAGCCCTTCGTAACATTGAAGCCGTATCAGATCGCGCCCCAGACCTGTGGCCAGGGTTTTTGCCAACTCGGTCTTGCCGACACCTGCCTCGCCTTCCAAAAATATAGGTCGGTTAAGGGTCAGCGACAGATAAGTCAGCGTCGCCAATGCACGGTCGCAAATGTAATCACGTGCACGCAACAACGTCAGTGTATCGTCGATCGATTTGGGTAAAGGGTTTGTCATGAAGTATATATAACGTCCCCAACCCCGATGAACAGGGTTGGGATCATTTCATTTTGCCTAACAGCCCGCAACCGCACGCGCAGCCATGACTTTTACCAAATTGGCGCGGTATGTGGCATCGCCGTGCATGTCGGACAACATGCCGTCGGCACTGACAGATACGCCAGATATGGCATCAACACTCCAGCCACCATCCAACGCCGCTTCCATATCAGATTGGCGATAAACCCCGTCATCACCGGCACCGGTTACCGCAACACGTGCGCCTGCGGATGTATCGGCGGCAAAGACACCCGCCATAGCATAACGCGAAGCAGGGTTGGGGAATTTGGCGTAACAGGCTTTTGCGGGCGCATCAAAACTGACGCTGACGATAACCTCGCCGTCAGCAAGTGCAGTTTCAAACAAGCCGACAAAAAAGTCGGTTGCTGCAATGTCGCGCACATTGGTCTTGATCGTCGCCGCCAAGGCCAGCAAAGCCGCAGGATAATCTGCCGCCGGGTCGTTATTAGCAATCGAACCGCCAAGCGTGCCTTTATGGCGCACCGCAGGATCACCGATCCCTGCCGCCAAATCGGCAACCGAGGCACAGGCTTCTTGCAAAGCCGCATCGCTTGCCACATCCGCATGCGTCGTGGCCGCACCAATGGTGATCCTGTTTCCAACAATGCCAATGCCGTTCATCTCGGATATGGCACTGACATCAACCAAATCGGAAGGTGCTGCCAAATGTGCCTTCATCGTCGGGATCAGGGTTTGCCCCCCCGCCAGAAGTTTACCGTCGTCTGCGGCCCCCATCAGGGATGCCGCTTCGGAAACGCTGGATGCTTTGTGATATTTTGTCTGGTACATCTTTTCTCTCCTATTGTGCTGCTTGTTTGGCACTGGCCGCTTGCAGGGCCGCCCAAACTTTTGCAGGGGTTGCAGGCATCGACAGATCGTTATTGCCAATCGCATCCGTAATCGCGTTGATCACCGCAGGCGGCGAGCCGATTGCACCGGCCTCACCGCAGCCTTTCATGCCTAGGGGGTTGCCCGGGCATGTGGTTGACTGGTGATGCACCGAATAGCTTGGCAAATCGTCAGCACGCGGCATGGTGTAATCCATGTAAGAGGCCGACAATAGCTGCCCCGTGTCATCATAAACCACGCCTTCCAACATCGCTTGTCCGATACCTTGGGCAATGCCGCCATGCACCTGACCTTCCACGATCATCGGGTTGATGATGGTGCCGAAATCATCCGAGGCCACAAACTGCACGATCTCGGTTGTACCAGTTGCGGGATCAACTTCGACTTCGCAAATGTAACAGCCCGCAGGGAAAGTGAAATTGGCAGGATCATAGAACGAAGTCTCTTTCAGTCCCGGCTCCATACCTTCGGGCAGGTTATGCGCAAGGTAAGCCGCAAGACCAACCTCATGCCACAGCATCTGTTTGTCAGTGCCTTTGACCTTCACAGCCCCACCTTCGATGACAATGTCATCTTCAGAGGCTTCCAGCGTATGGGCGGCGATTTTCCTGACTTTGGCTTCCACCTTATCCAGTGCTTTTGAGATAGCCGACATGCCGACAGCACCCGAGCGCGACCCGTAAGTCCCCATGCCCATTTGCACTTTGTCAGTGTCGCCGTGCACGATCTGGATACTATCAAGCGGCAGATCAAGACGATCTGAAACAAGCTGGGCGAAAGTGGTTTCGTGGCCCTGTCCGTGACTGTGCGAACCTGTCAGCACTTCGATGGTGCCAACGGCGTTCACCCGCACTTCGGCACTTTCCCACAGGCCGACACCGGCACCGAGACTGCCAACGGCAGCAGACGGCGCAATACCGCAAGCCTCGATATAGTTCGAGAACCCGATACCGCGCAATTTACCGCGACCGGCCGCTTCTGCTCGCCGCGCCTCAAAGCCCGCATAATCCGCAGCTTTCATCGCCTGATCCTGATTGGCGGCAAAATCGCCGCTATCGTAAGCCATGATCACCGGGGTTTGGTGCGGAAATTCGGTGATAAAGTTCTTGCGCCGCAATTCAGCCGGGGCAATCCCCATATCGCGTGCCGCCGTTTCCATCAGCCGTTCCATTACAAAACAGGCTTCGGGACGACCGGCACCGCGATACGCATCCACTGGCACCGTGTTGGTATAGACCGCCTTCACGTTGCAATAGATGTTTTCGATATTATACTGGCCCGACAATAGGGTCGCATAAAGGTAGGTTGGCGTGGCCGAGCTGAACAGCGACATATATGCGCCCAAGTTCGCTTTGGTATCCACTTTCAACCCGACGATTTTATGATCCGCGTCAAAGCCGATTTTGGCGTGGGTAATATGATCACGGCCATGGGCATCGGTCATAAACGCCTCGGTGCGATCGGATGTCCATTTTACCGAACGGTTGGTTTTCATCGAGGCCCAAAGACAGACGATTTCTTCGGGGTAGATATAAATCTTTGACCCGAAACCACCGCCCACATCAGGCGCAATGACCCGCAGTTTATGTTCGGGCGCGACATTGTAAAACGCCGACAACACCAAACGCGCCACATGCGGATTTTGCGATGTGGTATAAAGCGTATAATGATCTTCGGCGTCATTGAACGTGGCAATCGCCGAACGCGGCTCCATTGGATTTGGCGACAGGCGATTGTTCACAATATCCATTTCGGTGGTATAGGTCGCCCCCGCAAGGGCTGCATCTGTCGGAGCCTCATCACCGATTTCCCAATCGAAAATCAGGTTGTTTGGCGCATTTTCATGAATTTGCGGCGCACCGCTTTCAAGGGCTGCATCCGATTGCACCACCACAGGCAGGGTTTCGTAATCCACCTCGACCGCTTCTGCCGCCAACCGTGCGGTTGCAAGACTGTCTGCAATCACTACGGCCACCGCATCGCCGACATAGCGCACCGTGTCCGTAGCCAGCGCAGACCACGCGCCCATATTCATCGGGCTGCCGTCTTTTGACGAGACCCCCCAACCGCAAATGATGTTGCCGATGCCGTCACCGGTCAAGCCAGCTCCGTTCAGTACGGCCACAACACCGTCCATCGCTTCGGCGGCTGATGCATCGATGCCGTTCACTTTCGCATGTGCATGCGGGCTGCGTACAAAGGCGGCATAAGCCTGATTTGGTTCCAAAATATCGTCGGTATAGTGACCCTTGCCTACTAAAAACCGTTTGTCCTCTTTGCGCAGGACACGTGCGCCTATTCCTTCACTCATCTGATCATTCTCCCTTATGAACCGGCCATTTTGGACGCGCCGTCCGCAATCGCTTTCACAATGTTATGGTATCCGGTGCAGCGGCAAATATTGCCCTCCAACTCGTGGCGAATGGCCGTCTCATCCAGAGTTTTACCGTTCGCCTGATAACGTGCCACCATATCGGTCGCACTCATCACCATGCCGGGCGTACAAAAACCGCATTGCAACCCGTGATTTTCCTTGAACGCGGTTTGCATCGGGTGCATCTCACCATTTGCCAGACCTTCAATAGTGGTCACATCTGCGCCTTCGGCGGCAACCGCCAAAGTAGTACAGGATTTCACTGCCCTGCCGTTTACATGCACCACACAAGCACCGCATTGGCTGGTATCACAGCCAACATGGGTGCCGGTCAGCCGTAGGTTTTCGCGGATAAACTCTACCAGCAGAGTATTGTCGGGCACATCGGCCTTTACCGCCTTCCCGTTCACCGTCATCGAAACTTTAGTCATTCGTATTCCTCCCTTATTATTGTCAATCACGCAGCGTGTTCAGGCAGAGACCTCCTCTGCCGTCAGTGCATCGTGAAAATTCTTGAAAAACTTGTCGGCCAATTTAGCCGCCGTGGATTTGATCAGCCGCGAGCCAAGCTGTGCGATCTTGCCGCCTACTTGCGCTTGTGCCTGATAGGTTAGTATCGTCTCAAGGCCGTCCGCCACAAGCTGAACATCCGCCCCGCCTTTGGCAAAACCGGCAATGCCGCCCTGACCCTCGCCGATGATAGAATAACCGTTTGGGGCATAGACATTTTCAAAGGTAACCGCCCCCTTGAAACGCGCCTTCACCGGCCCGATTTTCAACGCGACTTTTGCGGTCATTTCAGTGTCGGAGACCTGCTCCAGCTCTTCACAACCGGGGATGCAGACCGTTAATATGTCGACATCGTTCAACGCCGCCCAAACATCGGCAATGGGCGCGGCAATGCGGTATTCACCAGACATTTCCATCTTTTTGCAATCCTCCCTGCCAAAAATAGACGCGTTTGGGTACACTAAGTCAAGTTTTACGCTTTGATAGGGTATCCCCAAAGCATAACTGGTGAATGAAACTGTCTCAGAACTGAGACAAGATATACAATACCCCAAGCTTAGAACCTGACGTTAATAACAATTTTACACGACTTGGTTTTACAATTCCATGGCTGACAGTTGCCGCCCTAAAACAGGGGGCTGTCGGCATGGCAAGCTTTGAAAATCAGGGCATTATCCCGCACTTAAAACAGAAAACCCGCCCCTTCAAACCGTTACCTGTTATATCTACCACTTGCAAATTGTGACGACCCCAGCATAAATAATGCTGACTATCGAGGATATGATATGATACACCCTGAAACCATGTTTGGCGTTGTTTTGACAGGGCACGGCGGGCCTGATATGCTGGAATTCCGCAACGATTTGCCGTTCCCGCAGCCTGCAACGGGGGATGTGGTGATCAAAGTCGCCGCCGCAGCCGTCAACAATACGGACATCAATACACGGCTGGCGTGGTATTCCAAAGATGACGGCAATGCGGCGGATGCCGGCTGGTCGGGCACGGCACTTCGGTTTCCGCTTGTTCAAGGTGCGGATATTTGCGGCGATATTATTGCGGTTGGGAAAGGCGTGGATGCGGCACGTATCGGCGAACGGGTCATTGTCGAGCCGTGTCTCCAAAAGGCAAACGGACAAACCTTGCAGACCCCGTGGTATATTGGCTCGGAGTGTAATGGTGGGTTCGCACAGTTCACCAAGGTAGCGGCACAGCATGCCTATGCGATCAAATCCGGCTTGAGCGATATTGAGCTGGCCTCTTTCCCCTGTTCATATTCCACCGCCGAAAATCTGTTGACCCGTTCAAATGTAAAAGCCGGTGATCATGTTCTGGTGACCGGGGCATCGGGGGGTGTGGGCTCTGCCGCGGTGCAGTTGTTACGCGCACGCGGTGCGACGGTTTCTGCCGTCACATCGCCAACAAAAGAGGCAGCCTTGTATAAGCTGGGGGTCGAACGTGTCATCCACAGGGGGGCCTCGCTTATCACAGCACTTGGCTCCGATACGGTTGACGTAGTGATTGATCTGGTGGCAGGAAAAGCCTGGCCCGAGCTGCTTGAGGTTTTACGCCCAGGCGGGCGTTATGCTGTTTCCGGTGCCATTGGCGGGCCCATTGTCGAGCTGGATATTCGCACGCTTTACCTGAAAGATTTAAGTTTTTTCGGTTGCACTGTGCTGGATCCACAGGTTTTCGGAAATCTCGTCTCGCTGATCGAGAGTGGCAGCATTGTTCCTTTGGTTGCAAAGGTTTTTCCGTTATCAGAAATCAACCGGGCGCAGGACTGCTTTGGCAGTAAAAAACATACTGGGAAAATTGTCTTGCAGATATCCTAAGTCGAGCCTTTATGGGCCTGTCAGGTTTTCCACCCCCAAAGATAAAACGCCAAGCACCCGTGGCTTGGCGTTCCTTTGACTTGAAAGTTATTCCGCGCTCATATCCAGTCCCAGAACCTTGGCAACGGTGAAAATATCCTTGTCGCCACGGCCACACATATTCATCACCATCAGATGATCCTTTGGCAAATCAGGTGCGATTTTCGTTACATGCGCCAGTGCATGCGATGGCTCTAACGCAGGAATAATCCCTTCGGTGCGGCACGACAGTTGAAATGCGTCCAGCGCCTCTACATCCGTTACAGACACATATTCCGCCCGGCCAATATCGTGCAACCATGAATGTTCCGGCCCGATACCAGGGTAATCCAATCCAGCGGAAATAGAATGGCCTTCCAGTATCTGGCCATCATCATCTTGCAACAAATAGGTACGGTTGCCGTGCAACACACCCGGACGCCCCCCGGTCAGACTGGCGCAATGCTCCATTTTCTCATTCACCCCGTGGCCACCGGCTTCAACCCCAATAATGCGCACATCCTTGTCGTCAAGAAACTCGTAAAACAGCCCCATCGCGTTTGACCCACCGCCGATGCAAGCCACCAGACTGTCGGGCAAGCGGCCTTCCTGTTCCATAATCTGCGCACGAGTTTCCTTACCAATGATCGATTGGAAGTCACGCACCATCGCAGGATAGGGATGTGGCCCGGCCACAGTTCCGATGCAATAAAACGTCTCGTTAACATTTGTCACCCAGTCGCGCATGGCGTCATTCATCGCGTCTTTCAGCGTGCCGCGCCCCGATGTAACCGGCACCACTTTGGCCCCCAGTAATTTCATTCGAAACACATTGGGCGCTTGGCGTTCCACATCCGTGGCCCCCATGAAAACAACGCATTCCAGCCCGAACCGCGCACAAACAGTCGCCGTCGCAACCCCGTGTTGGCCTGCGCCCGTTTCGGCAATAATCCGCTTTTTACCCATGCGCCGCGCCAACAGTATTTGGCCCAGCACATTGTTGATTTTATGCGCACCGGTGTGGTTCAGCTCGTCACGTTTGAGATAAATCTTGGCACCGCCGAAATGATCGGTCAGGCGTTCGGCAAAATACAAGGGGCTTGGGCGGCCAACGTAATATTTCCACAGATAATCCATCTCGGCCCAAAACGTCGGATCGACCTTGGCCTTTTCATATTCTGCTTCCAGATCCAAAATCAGCGGCATCAGGGTTTCGGATACGAACCGCCCGCCGAAATCTCCGAAACGGCCACGCTCATCCGGGCCGTTCATGAAGCTATTAAACATCTCTGATGGCATTCTATTCTCCTTGCGCGGCGGCTATAAATGCCGCAATCCTGTCATTATCCTTGACGCCGGGCGCAGCTTCCACGCCCGAAGACACATCCACTTGGCGCGCCCCCGTCAGTCGCACCGCTTCTGCCACGTTCTGGGGGGCAAGACCACCCGCTAACATCCACGGGCATGCCCAGCGACGACCAGCGATCAAACGCCAGTCAAAACTTATGCCATTGCCGCCCGGCAGTTCGGCATCTTTGGGCGGTTTCGCGTCGACTAATATCTGGTCGCTGACCCGCATGTATCTGTCTATGGCAGCTAAATCTCTGGCATCCGCCACGCCCACCACTTTCATCACCGGTAGGCCGTAACGTTTTTTAATTTCAAGGACACGTTCAGGTGTCTCGTGCCCATGCAATTGCAACATATCAATAGGAACATCTGCCATAATGGCGTCCAAAAATTCATCTGTAGGATCCACCGATAAGGCTACTTTACAAATCTCGGGCGGCACCAATAAAGCCAGTTTACGGGCCTGCGAAATATTTACGTAACGCGGCGACTTTTGAAAGAAATTAAAGCCCAGATAACGTGCCCCCGCTTGCACTGCAGCAGTTACACTGTCAGCGGTATTCAGGCCACAAATTTTAACCGCCACCATTAGCAATTACTCCAACAGCGCAAGGATTTCGTCTTTGCCTTCACCGGTTTTTTCGCGCAGTTTACCAACTTCGCGTTCCAGATGCCTGACCTGTTTATTTGTCTTGGATAAGTTGTTGCGAATTTTAAACTCACGCAGATATTCCCAAATAAAGCCAAGCAGTAATCCAGCTACAATCCCACCAAAAATGACCATAAACAAAGGCACAGTAACCTGCCCTGAAAACGGCAAAAATACCGCCAAGTCTTCCGGTAATAACAGTAATTCCACAGATTGGCGGTTTGCCACCGCAACCACGATCAACACAAGGGCAACCGCACCAAGAAACAGATATTTGATATAGCGCATAAGCGGTGCCTCACTCGGTTAAACGAGTATCAGCCGCCGTTGAGCCGATCCCGCAAAAGTTTACCTGTCTTGAAAAACGGCACATGTTTTTCTTCAACAGAAACAGAATCCCCAGTTCTGGGGTTACGCCCAACCCTAGCATTTCGCTTTTTGACAGAAAAGGCCCCAAAGCCTCTTAACTCCACCCGATTGCCATTTGCCATCGCATCAATGATCTCGTTGAAAATGGTAGACACAATGCGCTCAGCCTCCCGGTAAGAAAGATCTGTGTTTTCTTCCGCTATCTTTTCAACCAATTCAGAACGTATCATCGGCAGCATTCCTCCCCAAAAGGTATATATCTTATCTATAATTATCGGCGATACTTGCAGAAATAAACTGATCTGGGAATATCGTTCGCTGCGAAGTGGTTGATTTTTTTGATTTCTACGGGATTTTGAGGACTTTTTATC
>CAZMMG010000011.1:0-18107 GCA_964567355.1 uncultured Neptunicoccus sp. | reverse complement strand
ATATTGGTGTGCCAATGCCCCGCAATGTGGACAAGAAAACCCAATTTCTCCGAAAATTGGAAACTTCTTCATTCAAAATCCCAATATGTAATTATTATAATTATTTGAAAGTTAGAGGTAATTATTACAACTGACAATATAGAATATAGGCGTTTTTTGATTTCGGGGCGATGCGTGGAAATCACATACCCTTTGGTGCTTGCGCCCACCTTTGCACCCTTCGAATATTACCCCTTGCCCTTTTCCCGACCCTTCGGTCATATGCCCCCATAAAACTCAGAAGGCACCCGATGACGGCAAATATAAAAGGAATTCTATTCGACAAAGACGGAACACTTTTCGGCTTTAATGATACATGGGCGACTTGGTCGGTATCGTTCCTGACCTCGCTTGCACCGGGTGACCACGACCTGCGCCTGAAGATGGCGAAAATGGTCGGCTTTAACTGGGACACGATGGATTTCGAAACCGGCTCGGTGGCGGTAAACGCATCCGTTGATGTGCAATGCGTTTTGCTGGCCTCGGTGCACCCCGAGCTTGATGCCAAAGCTATTGAAAAACTGGCATTTTCCGCTCTCAAAGAGACTGCCGCGATCCCGGTGTGCGATCTTGATCCCTTACTGGCGGATTTCAAAGCACGCGGTTTTCGCTTGGGCATTGCCACCAATGATTTCGAGCAAAGCGCGGTTGACCAGATGCAGGGCCATAGCATCTATCACCATTTCGATTTTATCTGCGGTTTTGACAGCGGCTATACGCCAAAACCGCAAGCGGATATGATTTTGGGGTTTTGCGAACGGATGCGCCTAAAACCCAATGAGGTTGCCATGATCGGCGACAGCACCCACGATCTGCAAGCAGGCCGCAATGCCGGTGTCGGCCTGAATGTCGGCGTGCTGACCGGCCCTGCCAAACGCGACGACATCAAACACCTCGCCGACGTCATCCTGCCCGACATATCCACCCTGCCGGGGCTGTTTTAACTCGCATTGCCCCGCCGTTCTTTAGAGGGCAATAACCCGAATTCTTGTCGGTAAAGCCGCGACAGATAGGACGGTGACGGAAACCCGGTCAGGATCGATACCTCCAGTATCGACATATTGGTATGCCACAGCAGTTGCTTGGCTCTTTCTAGTCGCATCTTGCGGTAATACCGCCCCGGTGATACCCCCAGTTGTTGTTTGAAACCACGTTCCAAAGATCGCACGGTAATGCCGATGGCACTGCTTAGTTCGGTGATCGACAAAGGCTGTTCCAGATTTTCGATCATCAGCTTGATCGCGGTTTGCAATTTGGTCGGCAGGGTTTCGTAATCGGCCATAAAAAACGGTCTTTGTTCTATGTTGGCGTTTCGAATTCGGTCGATTTGATATTGATTGCCAACCGCATTGGCGGTGCGTGTACCAAAGGTGTCGCGAATGATTTTAAGCGCAATGTCCATGCTTGAAAGCCCGCCTGATCCGGTCCAAAGCGGCCCGTCGATAACATAAAGCGCTGTGCTTGGGTCAAGGTCGGGAAATTCCTCGATAAAGGCGGCGCGGTTTTCCCAGTGAATGGTAAATTCTTTGCCGGTAAGAAAACCGGCGCGCGCCAGAATGAACGAAGCCGTACACAAGCCACCGAAAACCTTTGATTGCTTGGAAAACCGTTGTAGGGCCGCATTCAGCTTGGTTCGGTTTGGCGGATCGGTTTCCAGCCCCGCGCAAACGAAAAAGAAATCAAATGCCCTTTTGCCGTCGGTCGCGCAGGTGGGTTTGGCATCAAACCCGTCCGAGGCCGTTACCGGAAGATTACTCATGGTCAGAAAATCCCAATGAAACGCTTCATAACCCAATTCGCGGTTGGCGCTGCGAAACGGATTGATCATTGTGGTGATACACATCATCGAGAAATCCTCGATTAGAAGATAACCTATATTATATTTGGTTTTGTTTGACATTTGCGGCTTTCCTAACGCCGCCAAACTAGCCTGAAAATATTTCCCCGTAATTATCATACACGACACTCTTTGTCGTTTTTATTGTGCAATTTACGACAGTAATTGCGCAAGCTGGTTTCGAACGGGAACGGAGTTTAAACCATGGCAAGACGCACGCGGTCAGGCGGACGGGCGGGAAACGCACGGCGCACGGATACACATGCCATTGATCAGATGCCGTGGCGGCAAATCGTTAACCTCGACAATCCAACCGAACCCTTGCGCCCAGAAGGCGTGGAAGCCATCCACGCAGGGGCGATGCGTATTCTAGAAGAAATCGGCATCGAAATCCTCAACCCCGAAGCCCTAAAAATCCTGCGCCAAGCGGGTTGCAGTATCACCGGCACCAATGTGCGCATGGACCGCGCATGGGTGATGGAGATGATCGGCCATTGCCCGTCCGAATTCACCATAACCCCGCGCAACCCCGATCGCGCGGTAAAGATCGGTGGGCGCAACATGGTGTTCGTCAACGTCTCGTCGCCGCCCAACGCCATGTGCCTTGATAAAGGCCGGCGCGTCGGTAATTTCGAGGACTTTGAGAACTTCGTCAAACTGACGCAGTATTTCAACTGCATCCATGTGGCAGGCGGCTATCCTGTGGAACCGGTGGATATTCACCCCTCGGTGCGCCACCTGGATTGCCTCTATTCCAAACTGACCCTGACCGATAAAGTCACCCACGCATATTCATTGGGTAAGGAACGTGTCGAGGATGTGATGGAAATGGTGCGTATCGCAGGCGGGCTTAGCCACGCCGAATTTGTCGCCAGCCCGCATATGTACACCAACATCAACTCGACCTCGCCCCTCAAACACGACTTACCGATGCTTGACGGGGCCATGCGCCTTGCGCGAGCAGGCCAGCCAGTGGCGGTCACACCGTTCACCCTTGCAGGGGCCATGGCACCCGTGACCATGGCCGGCGCCGTGACGCAATCCATCGCCGAAGGTCTGGCTGCAATCGCCTTGCTGCAATATATCAACCCCGGCGTGCCCTGCATCATCGGCACGTTTACCTCGAACGTTGACATGAAATCGGGTGCCCCCGCCTTTGGCACGCCGGAATATATCCGCGCCACCCAGATGACCGGACAAATGGCGCGTTTCTACGGGCTACCGCTGCGCGCCTCGAACGCCTGCGCCTCGAACGCGCCTGACGGACAGGCGATGTGGGAAAGCGGTAACTCGCTTTGGTCGGCGGTGCAGTCAGGCGTGAATATGGTGTATCACGCCGCTGGCTGGCTGGAAGGCGGCTTGATTGCAAGTTACGAGAAATTCGTCATGGACTGCGAGGTTTTGCAACAGATCGAGCGTTACATGGAACCCGTTATCACCGCCACGACCGCCGACGACATCGCGCTGGCCGCGATCAAAGACGTCGGCCCGACCGGGCATTTCTTTGGCGTTGAGCACACCCAGGACCGCTACGAGACCGCATTTTATTCCCCCTTCCTGTCAGACTGGCGCAATTATGAGCAATGGGAACTCGACGGGTCGAAATGGACGGCGACACGCGCCAATAAAATCTGGAAAGACATCCTGAACGAGTTCGAGCCCCCCGCCATAGACCCCGCCATAGACGAAGAACTGCGCGCGTTCGTAGCCAAACGCAAAGAAGAGGGCGGCGCACCGACGGATTTTTAAGGGAAAGGTCGCGAAACACAGTTAGTTTGAAAAAATTACAGCGCCCGATCTGGTGGGCGCGGGTGCAATGGGTTTTATATGTTGTGCCGTTGCAAAAACATCAAACCTGTCAAATGATTACCCCGTAGCAAAGCGCCCTCCATGGGGAGGTCGGGCGCTGTCATTTTTTCAAAATGACGGGTAGGGTTTCGGCCTATATTCCATCCCGCCTTGTCATCTACACTCGGAAGCGGAGTTATTCACGACCACATGCTTCTCCGAAGCGTTCGACCGCTGAACAGAATCTTAGAAGTGTTTCGACAACGAATACTCTAAAGGGCAAGTGTTATGTGATTGATGGCGATACCATTATTATCAGTGGCACTAAAATCAGAATAGCTGGGATAGATGCCCCCGAGCTTGATCACCCTTGGGGCAGAAATTCCAAATTTGCAATGATCGGTTTGTGTAAAGGTAAGATTATAACAGCGCATTTTAAAAACGATGTATCTTATGATCGGATAGTGGCAAAGTGTTTTCTACCTGATGGGACTGACATCGCAGCGGAACTGGTTAAGCAAGGTCTGGCCCTAGATTGGTCCAAGTTTTCCGGTGGTGAGTATAGGCACCTTGAACCAAATGGAATACGAAAAAAATTGTGGCGCGCCGCTGCCAGACAACAGGGCCGTATGAAGTTTTGATTTATGGGCATGGCGTCAAGTGCAAGTTGAAATAAAAGATATGGATTAACGGCAACTTTGTCCCCCATTCCCCCCCCCAAACCCTTCCAATTGGCCCAAATATCCAACCCACCATCTGTCATACGCGCTGTGCGCGCCCGGTGCACGCCGATCATACACCGGTTTTCATAACCGGTTGTTAACATATCTGCGTTATCCCTGATCGCAGGAGGGCGGGTTAAATGCACGGTATGATCAATCGCGGTTTGCAAAGTTACATCCAGGATATCCACGGGATGGATGTCTGGGAACAGACCTGCGATCGTGCGAAACTGCCGCACTGCAATTTCGAAACCATGCTGACATACGATGATGCCACGACCGAGGATTTACTCAATAGTTTCGGGGGTATAACCCGTCGTTCCCGCGATGAAATACTGGAAGATTTCGGTACTTACATCGTCTCGGAAACGGCCCTCAGCGCGGTGCGAAAGTTGTTGAAATTCGGCGGCGGTAACTATGTTGAATTCCTGCAATCGCTTGATTTCGTCTATGACCGTGCCAAACTGGCCGTGCCCGACCTGGATATTCCGACAATGGAACTGGTGACCCATGATCCGCAGCATTACACGCTTTATGCACGGTTTCGAAAACGTGACTTCGGGGCGGCCCTGCTCGGGCTGTTACGCGCTTTGGCGGATGATTATAACTCATTGGTTTCAATAGAACATTCAAGAAATCCATTGCGCCATGTTGATGAAGACATCTTCACCATTACGGTGTTGCAAGAAAACTGGCCTGCACGTGCCGGCCCGGAATTGGTGCGACACTGATGACACGGCTCGCCCCTTTACCCACCACCGCCATTGCTGGTGAAATTTACGATAATTCAACCCTTAATATGGTGCTGCCGCTGCATGTGCAGTTGAGCGCTGACGGCAAAATTATCCATGTCGGCCCGACATTGGCCAAGCTTTTGGCACATGCGCCCGGTTTTATCGGCAAACGTCTGACCGATCTTATCAGGTTTACCCACCCCAAAGGGATTGAAACCGGCCTGGCCCTTGCTGCCCATTTCGGTACGCCCCTGATCGCACAGTTTATCGCCCTAAAAGGCTTCAAACTCAAAGCCGTTGCCGCCCCGTTGCCCGGAAATTCAGGTATTCTGGTGAATTTCGCTTTTGGTAAATCACTGAAAGATGCGGTTGCATATTGGCAGTTGAACAGTACCGATTTTTCGCCCGCCGACCCCAGCGTCGAAATGCTTTATATCATTGAAGTTCAATCGGTTTTACTAGAAGAATCGCGCAGCCTGAACGACCGGTTGAATGGCCAGCGTGAAGCGGCGGAAGAGCAAGCCTATACCGATCCATTGACAGGTCTGTCCAACAGGCGCGCATTGGACCGCTATATCCAACGTTTGTGCCGCCGCCGCACGGCTTGCGAATTTGCGATTTTTTTGATCGATCTGGATCATTTCAAATCGATCAATGATACTTTGGGTCATGCCGCAGGCGACTGTGTTTTACGACAGGTGGGCGAAATACTTTTGAACGAAACCCGCCCGACGGATATCGTAGTGCGCACCGGCGGCGATGAATTTGTTTTGGTGCTTCAGGATATCGGGGATACGGGCACACTTGAATTGATTGCCGCGCGTATCATCGGCAAAATCGAGCAGCCCATAATATGGGAAGGACAAAAATGTTATGTCGGGGCCAGTATAGGTATCAAACAATGCCATACCAAAAGCAGCCAATCTATAGAATACCAATTGCAAGCCGCCGACGAGGCGCTTTATGCTTCCAAGAACAGCGGTCGCGGCACCTATCGGTTTGTTGAGTGACATGGTGAATTTGAAAATCTTACAAGTTGTTCGGAAGTATTTGCCTGTCTATGCCGTGGCTTGATCCTTCGCTTGAATTATTCATAAGAGATAGGTAGGACAGTAAAACCCAAAGCCTAAACTATTCTGGAGGGCGTTATGGTTGAGCCGATTTGGCAGCTTTCTGGATTGTTTTTACTGTCTTTTTCGGCTGCAACTTTGTTGCCGGGGGGGTCAGAGGCAGCCCTTGTAGGGCTGGTGGCCTTGTCTACACACTCGACTGTGACGTTGTTAATCATTGCCAGTATTGGTAACACGCTAGGGTCTGTGTTGAATTACGCGCTGGGGCGATTGGCGTTGCAGTATCAAGATCATAAGTGGTTTCCCATATCAAAAGCCGATCTGGCCCGTGCGCAGGGCTGGTTTACGCGATGGGGGCAAGGATCGCTGTTATTGGCATGGGCACCGATTATCGGGGATCCGCTGACCTTTGCCGCAGGTGTGATGCGGATGCATTTCGGGCATTTTATCGCCCTTGTCGCCCTGTCAAAAACCCTGCGGTATATGGTTGTTTTGGGTTTGTTCAAATTACTGTGGTGATCGGGCTGGTCTGAGAAAAATTCTGCGCTATAGTTTTCAGTATGATCATATTGGTGCGAAAATTATTAGGGGTGTTTCTGGGGCTTGCGTTGGCGGTTCCGAACTCATCTGTGCTGGCAAAAAACACGGCTATTTACAGCGGGTTTGACCGGGTTCATCCGGTTGTGGCCAAGCACGGCATGGTGGTGGCGCAAGAAAAAGTCGCGGCGCGTATCGGGTTGGATATTTTACGCAAAGGCGGCAATGCGGTGGATGCAAGCGTGGCTGTGGCTTTCGCTCTGGCAGTGACCTTGCCGCGAGCAGGCAATCTGGGCGGTGGCGGCTTTATGCTGGTGCATGATGCCAAATCGGGTGTGACCAAAGCGATAGATTACCGTGAAATGGCGCCGTCGGCGGCGTTCAAAGATATGTATCTGGGCGCAGATGGCAATCCGGTGAAAAACCGTTCGCGGTTTCATGGGTTGGCCATCGGGGTGCCGGGGACTGTGGCGGGGATGCAAAAGGCGCTGGACACTTACGGCACCATGCCGCTGGCACAGCTGGTTGCCCCGGCAATCAGGCTGGCACGGGGCGGGATTGTGGTTAGTCAAAGTCTGTCGGATGGCTTGAAACGGGCTGAAAAACGTCTGAAACGATGGCCGCAAACGGCGGCGATATTCTATAAACCAGATGGTGGGTTTTATCAGCCGGGCGAGCAGCTGAAACGGCCCGATCTGGCCCGCACACTTGAATTGATTGCAAAATTCGGTGCGGAGGGGTTTTACAAGGGTAAAACCGCGCAAAAAATCGCGGCGGCGGTGCAGGCGGCAGATGGAATGATCACGGTCTCGGATATGGCCGCCTATAAATCCGTGATCCGCGCTCCGATTAAAGGAACGTATCGCGGCTATGATATCCGCTCGATGCCGCCGCCCAGTTCGGGCGGGGTGCATATCGTGCAGATACTCAACACGCTGGAGGGCTATCCGATTGCTGATCTCGGGGCGAATTCGGCGCAAACCATTCATCTGATGGCCGAGGCAATGAAACAGGCCTATGCCGACCGCGCAACCTATCTGGGGGATGCGGATTTTGTTGATGTGCCGGTTAAGGCCCTGACCGACAAGCAGTACGCCAGCGATATTCGCAGCCAGATCGATCTGGATCGAGCGCGGCCCGCGAACGAGATCAAGGCCAGCGTTTTAACGCCTTATGAAAGCAATCAAACCACGCATTTTTCGGTTATGGATCGTTTTGGCAATGCGGTGTCCAACACCTATACGCTGAATTTTTCATTTGGTTCGGGCATTGTGGCCACGGGCACTGGCGTGTTGATGAATAACGAGATGGACGATTTTTCGGCCAAATCAGGCGTGCCGAACGCTTACGGTCTGATCGGCGGTGATGCCAATGCGGTGGCTCCGCGCAAGCGGCCTTTGTCGTCGATGTCGCCGACGATTGTGCTGAAAGGCGGCAAGGTTTTTCTGGTTACCGGCAGCCCTGGCGGCTCGCGGATTATCACCACCACATTGCAAATCATCATGAACGTGATCGACCATAAAATGAACATCGCCGAGGCCACACAGGCCCCGCGCATTCACCACCAATGGCTGCCTGACGAGCTGCGCATGGAGGAAGGTATCAGTGCTGACACCAAAGCCATTCTAAGTGCCAAAGGGCATGAGGTCGTGACCAAACGCACCATGGGGGCGACACAATCGATTATGGTTGACCCGGCAACGGGGGCGTTGCTGGGGGCGACGGATTTGCGGCGCACGGGGTCTTCGGTGGAAGGGTATTAGGGGCGTGTATGCGCTGGGTTTTAAGCTTTACGGTTTGGGGTGAAATCCTTTGTCTGTATTACGTCGGTATGGCACCGTGAAACGGGGCAAGGATTAAAGGTTAATGGTGGGCAGATGACAGGGAAGCGTTTATCCGGCTAAAATGGCTGGATGGGCAGGTTTGAGCCCTCTTTACCGAATTTCTGCGATGCAGCGAATGTCTCCTGTCACGGTAGAGGCAAAAACCTTCAACAACATCTTGGGCTTTGAACGGGGTTTGTGGCATCGTCAAACGATGTGGTTTGCGGGTGTGCCAAAAATGAGGGCTTTTGGCAAAGGGCGTATGCACGTTTCTTACTCTTTATTTTTTCTTATCGCCCTTGGGTCGCGGCTTTGGCGGGGGCAAGGCTTTGGCGGTAGCTTGAACGAAAGCAGCCAACCGATCTGAATCTTCCAAAAGCTCCGCTGAAACAATAAGAGACGTCTTTGCGCCTTTGTATGGCGGAGAGCGTTCGAGGTGAGGTTCCAACGCTGTGCCCGGTTGTGTTGGCTTGATGAAAAGTTGGTCTGCGCACACGACTCCGATGAAACGATCATCGCAATAGATTCCATACTCACCAAACATCTTCCGCGCTCGGACCATGCCTGCGCTATGCATTTGATCGAGGATATGCTCGACGGTGGAGGGTGAGGTCGTCATCCAATTAGTCTCACTTGTATTGGTCAATAATTGGAGAGGCGATTTCGATAAGGTGTCCATCGCGGTCGCGGACATAGCAGCAGACTTGCCCCCATGGCTTCTCTTTCGGTTGCATCACTGCCGTCGCGCCATTCGCAATTGCCTGATCATAGCGTACTTGCACATCAGGTGTTACGAACGTGATGTTAACAGGGCAAGTCAGGTCCTTTGGGTCGGCAGGGCGCATCGCGATATCATTCATCTCTGCCATCTCATGAGCGGCAAAACCCAGCACCGTATCGCCAGTTTCAAGCTCGCCGTAGAGACCGCTTTCGTGAAGCATGCGCTTCTTAAAGCCAAATGCAGACACGTACTGGTTAAGCGTTGCAGATACGTCTGTGACATAGAGGATAGTGTAACCGAACTTCATTGATCCTGCCTCCTTAGATGAGCTTCTAGCGTCCAGACTTACCGAGAAAAAACTTTCCGTTCTTGAATAAATCGGACAGGCAGTTACCATTCAACAATGACAGTTTTGATGCCCGACCCAGACACAGGTTACGCAGAACCTGAACGCCCAACGCTTCAACTTGATCGAAAACGAGATGTGGTTGAGACATTATGGACATATTGCGCGGACCTAAACCAAGAGGCCCTAATACTGCCTGACGGACGGGCTGATGTAATTCTGCGGTTTAGAAGCAGACCAGACGGCATTTGCGAGAACGTAATTCCGGTCATCACTGGCCCATCGAGCGTGGCGCATCTTGTCGCCATAGCTGCGGGAGACGGTTTTGTTGGCGTCCGGCTGCGCCCCGGACGGTTGGGCATTATCGGCAATGGGAACGCGTTAAGGGACGGACATTTGCTGGGAACAGATGCGGTTGGGCATGTCAAATCTCTGTCCACTGTCCCAGACCACGCGGGTTCCATTCAGGCGCTGATCGACGTGCTTCTTAATGTCGTCGAACCGCGCAGAGGTGAAAATGCGGAAGTGCCGTGTGATGTAATCGACGCCAGCCTTGATCGGCTCCATCTTGCAGGCGGAAGGATTGGAGCTGGGTCACTCGCATTATCGCTAGGGGTTGGCTCTCGCCGCTTGCACCGCCTATTTCTGCACCACGTCGGAATGGGGCCACAGCTTTATGCTTCCGTGCTGCGGTTCCAACGCGCAGTGCGGATGAGGCAGCACGGCTTGACGCCCGTGCAGGTTGCGCACGAAGCAGGCTACACCGACCAATCCCACATGACTCGCGCCTTCCGGCGTCATGGCGGTTTCACTCCAGCGCGGATGCCAAAGGTTGATCTGGGATCGCTGCCAATACGATAAAACTAGACTTAAAGCAGCCGTTCGCTACATCAGAATAGCGTTCCAAAAACCACCGTTTGTTGAACATCAGAATTTCTGTTGGTCGGACTCCCGTTTCTTAAAAACGGTCATTGGCCATCAGAGAGGCGATAGTCGCTTTCGTCCGCATAGCCGCCACCAACACCAACACCCCTACCAGCCTACTCCACCACCTCACCCACATTATCGAAATCAGCGGCACTGTGGCGTTCGGGCAGTTGCTCGTGCGGCTCGCCCCATCTACGGTTGACCATTTTACCGCGCTGCACTGCCGCGCGTTCGCCGATTTCCGCCGTCCAGCGGTTCACATGCTTATAGGATGCCGCATCCAGAAACTCTGCTGCTTGATAAACCTGATTGGCCACCAACGCGCCGTACCACGGCCAGATCGCCATGTCGGCGATGGTGTAGGCTTCACCGCTGATATAGCGGTTGTCTGCCAGTTGGCGGTCAAGCACATCAAGTTGGCGTTTGACCTCCATGGCATAGCGATCGATGGGGTACTGGAATTTTTCTGGCGCATAGGCGTAGAAATGACCAAAGCCGCCGCCCAGAAAAGGTGCGCTGCCCATTTGCCAGAACAGCCAGTTCAGGCATTCGGTGCGTTTTGCGGTGTCGGTCGGGATAAATTCGCCGAATTTTTCGGCCAGATAGAGCAGGATTGATCCGGACTCGAATACACGCGTGGGCGGGGTGGTGCTGTGGTCCATCAGGGCGGGTATTTTCGAGTTCGGGTTGATCGCCACAAAGCCGCTGCCAAACTGCGCACCTTCGCGAATGTCGACCAAATAGGCGTCGTATTCGGCGTCCCTGATGCCCAGTGCCAGCAGTTCTTCCAGCATGATCGTGACTTTCACGCCGTTCGGCGTTGCCAATGAGTGCAGTTGCAACGGGTGCTTGCCGACGGGCAATATATGGTCATGAGTGGCACCTGCTTGGGGGCGGTTGATATTGGCGAATTCACCGCCGTTGTCAGTATCCCATTGCCAGACTTTGGGCGGGGTGTAGGATGGTGTGTCGGTCATGATTACGGAGTCCAGTTGATTTGTTTTTACCGACCCTAATGAAAAGCACATTGGTGAAAAGCGAAAACAGCGGCTTATGAAATAAATGTGATGCCAAGCGGATGAAAGACGCATTTTATATCAATTAATTTCGAATTTTACCGCTTTGTTAATTTTTTGTAAATTGGCCTGTCACAATTTGTAATAATGTTCTTGTCCGAATCCTTTGCATCCCATAGGTTCGCAAACGAAAACATCGGGAGACACTGACGATTTGTCAGGGCCGAAGGAGCAACCGCCTCGGAAACTCTCAGGCACAACGGACCGTTGTTTTTAGAACTCTGGAGAGTGGCGCAAAACTGCGCCCGCCGACGGGATAGCGATCTCAGGCAGCACGGACAGAGGGGGCACCGATGCGCTGGGCAAAGCCCGCGTTCAACTGGTGTCGGGGTTATCTCGGCAGATAAAGGTAGGGTGCTATGACTGATCTATTAAAAACGCCGTTATATGATTTACACGTCGGCTTAGGTGCCAAAATGGTGCCGTTTGCGGGCTACGCAATGCCGGTGCAATATCCTATGGGCGTGATGAAAGAGCATAATCACACGCGGGCACAATCGGGGCTGTTTGATGTCAGCCACATGGGCCAAGTGATCTTGCGGGCCAAATCTGGCGATACGGCTGACGCCGCGCTTGCCTTGGAAACTCTGGTGCCGATGAGCATTGCCGCTGTGGCTGAAAATCGCCAACGTTATGCGTTTTTCACCAATGAAAACGGTGGTATACTAGATGATTTGATGGTGGCCAATCGCGGCGATCATCTGTTTTTGGTGGTCAATGCTGGCTGCAAAGAGGCCGATATTGCGCATATGCGGGCCAATCTATCGGATGTTTGCGATATTGAATATATCGAAGACCGTGCCTTGCTGGCCTTGCAAGGCCCCGCTTCGGAAACCGCGCTTGCACGTCTTAGTGCGGATGTGGCGGCGATGCGCTTTATGGATGTGGTCACCACCGAAATCCTAGGGGTGGAATGCTGGGTGTCGCGCTCGGGTTATACTGGTGAAGACGGCTATGAAATTTCGGTTCCAAATAGCAAAGCCGTGGCTTTGGTTGAAGCTTTGTTGGCGATGGACGAGGTCGAACCCATCGGTTTGGGTGCGCGCGATAGTTTGCGGTTAGAGGGCGGCTTGTGCCTTTATGGTCATGACATTGACACCACCACAACGCCTGTGGAGGCAGCCCTGATATGGGCGATGCAAAAGGTGCGCCGTACGGGTGGCGCACGCGAAGGCGGCTTTCCTGGGGCAGATGTGATCTTGGCGCAACTTGAAAACGGCACCAGCCGCAAACGGGTTGGTATCCAGCCAAAGGGGCGTGCCCCGATGCGTGACGGAACCGCTTTGTTTGCCGATGAAAGATCCACAGACCCGATCGGCGAGATCACCTCGGGTGGTTTTGGCCCGACTGTACAAACCCCCGTGGCAATGGGCTATGTATCGATTGATCTGGCCAAGGCCGGCACAGAAATATTTGCGGAAGTGCGCGGTAAGCGACTGCCTGCAACAGTGGCGGCGATGCCGTTCACACCTGCCAATTTCAAACGATAATCAACATAGTCTAACTGGAGAGAAAACATGAAATATACCGAAGAACACGAATGGTTGCGCAAAGATGGTGATGTTGTTGTGGTGGGTATCACCCAACATGCGGCGGATGCCTTGGGCGAGGTTGTTTTTGTCGAGCTGCCCGACGCCGATACCGAAGTGGCCAAAGACGATGAGGTTGTGGTGATCGAAAGCGTTAAAGCCGCCTCTGACATTATGGCCCCCTTGGACGGTACGATTGTGGAAGTGAACGAGGCGTTGGTGGAAACCCCTGGCTTGGTCAACGAAGATCCGCTGGAAGCGGCTTGGTTTTTCAAAATGAAGCTGAATGATCCATCCGAGATGGACGCGTTGCTGGATGAAGCCGCCTATAAAGCACATATTGCTTAAACCGAAAGCTGCGGAGTGTTTTTTAGAGGCAATTCGCAGCACCGAATTTTCTGTTTTTATGCAACAACCTTTCGCCACAGTGAATAAGAATTTCTGGACGATACCTTAACAGGATAACCGCATGCCCTATAAGCTGACCGACTATAAACCCTACGATTTTGCCAACCGTCGCCATATTGGCCCTTCTGTATCTGAAATCGACGAGATGCTGAAAGTTGTCGGGGCAACCTCGCTGGATGACCTAATTGACCAGACTGTGCCGAAAAATATCCGCCAGAAACAGCCCCTAAGCTGGCCACCAATGTCGGAACGTGAAATGTTGGCCTATATGCGCGATGTGGCATCGATGAACCGGGTCGAGACCTCGATGATCGGGCAGGGCTATCACGGCACGGTGACGCCGCCGGCGATTTTGCGCAATATCTTTGAAAACCCAGCCTGGTACACCGCCTATACACCGTATCAGCCCGAGATCAGTCAGGGCCGTTTGGAAGCCCTGTTGAATTTCCAGACCATGATCCAAGATTTGACCGGGATGGAAATTGCTAACGCCTCGCTTTTGGACGAGTCGACAGCCTGTGCCGAAGCGATGACCATGGGGAAACGGATTGCCAAGTCCAAGTCAAAGGCATTTTTTGTCGATGAAAATTGTCATCCGCAAAATATTGACGTGATCAAAACCCGGGCCAAACCTTTGGGTATCGAGGTGATTGTGGCAGCCCCCGATGATCTGGACGCAAGCACCGTGTTCGGGGCTATTTTCCAGTATCCGGGAACTTACGGCCATGTGCGCGATTTCACCGACCTGATTGCAGCCTTGCATGAAAATAAAGCGGTCGGGATTATTTCGGCTGATCCTTTGTCGCTGACATTGCTAAAAGATCCCGGTGCCATGGGCGCTGATATTGCAGTCGGCTCGACCCAACGCTTTGGTGTGCCGATGGGCTATGGCGGGCCACACGCGGCCTATATGGCGACCAAGGACGCCCATAAACGGGCCATGCCCGGACGCCTTATCGGGGTGTCGGTGGATGCGCGTGGCAATCAGGCGTACCGTCTGGCATTGCAAACCCGCGAACAGCATATTCGCCGTGAAAAAGCCACCTCTAACGTCTGTACCGCGCAGGCTTTGCTGGCAGTGATGGCGTCGATGTACGGGGTGTTTCATGGGCCTGAGGGCTTAAAAGCTATTGCACAGCGCATTCATTTGATGACAGCGCGACTGGCCGCTGGCATTGAAAAGCTGGGCTTCAAAGTCGAGCCCGATACGTTTTTTGATACCATCACTATCGATGTGGGGTCTTTGCAATCGGTGGTGATCCGTTCGGCACGGATTGAAGGCATTAACCTGCGCTCGGTCGGGGCGACCAAAGTCGGGATGACAGTGGACGAGTCAACCGCAGAAAAAACCCTTGTGGGCGTTTGGCGGGCCTTCGGGCTGGCGGCTGAAGAGCATCCATCGGGCAAGGTTGGGCACCGTCTGCCCAAAGGCATGGCGCGCAGCAGCGATTACATGACCCATCCGATTTTCCACATGAACCGCTCCGAAGCCGAAATGACCCGCTATATGCGCCGTCTGGCTGACCGCGACCTGGCGCTTGACCGCGCCATGATCCCGTTGGGATCTTGCACCATGAAGCTGAATGCAGCCGCCGAAATGATCCCGGTGTCATGGAACGGTTTTGCCAATATGCATCCCTTTGCACCGATGGATCAAACCGCCGGATACAAATACCTGATCAAGGATTTCTCTGACAAACTATGCGAAATGACAGGCTATGACGCCATATGCATGCAACCCAATTCAGGTGCGCAAGGCGAATATGCGGGGATGATGACGATTGCAGCCTATCACCGCTCGCGCGGAGAAGAGCAGCGCAACATTTGTCTGATCCCAAGTTCGGCGCATGGTACCAACCCGGCTTCTGCCAGTATGGTTGGATATAAAATCGTGGTGGTGAAGACCGCAGAAAACGGTGACATTGATCTTGCAGATTTCCGCGCCAAAGCAGACCTGCACTCGGATAATCTGGCGGCCTGTATGATCACCTATCCATCCACCCACGGGGTGTTTGAAGAAGGCGTGCGCGAAGTCTGCCAAATCGTGCATGACCACGGCGGACAAGTCTATATGGACGGGGCCAATATGAACGCGATGGTTGGCGTGTCACAACCCGGCGAGATAGGCGGTGACGTTAGCCACCTGAACCTGCATAAAACCTTTAGCATCCCGCATGGTGGCGGTGGCCCCGGCATGGGACCTATCGGGGTAAAACAGCATCTTGTCGAATTCCTGCCAGGGCATTTCCATACGGGTGACGGCGAAGGGGCTGTTTCTGCCGCTCCTTACGGTAGCCCCAGCATCCTGCCGATTTCATGGGCTTACTGCCTGATGATGGGTGGAGAAGGCATGACGCAGGCAACCAAATCCGCGATCCTGAACGCCAACTATATCGCCACGCGGCTAAAGGGGGCTTATGAAGTTCTGTACCGTGGCCCGAACGGGCGCGTGGCGCATGAATGTATCCTTGATACGCGCCCGCTTGAGGACAGTTGCGGGGTGACGGTAAACGATATTGCCAAGCGGCTGGTTGATTGCGGCTTTCACGCGCCAACGATGTCGTTTCCGGTTCCCGGCACATTGATGGTGGAACCGACCGAGTCGGAACCCAAGGCCGAGCTGGATCGTTTCTGCGATGCCATGCTGGCTATACGCGCTGAAGCTCAAGATATTGAAGATGGTAAATTGCCGCGCGATAACAACCCTTTATGCAACGCGCCCCACACCATGCGCGATCTTGTGGGCGATTGGGATCGGCCTTATAGCCGTGAACAGGCTTGCTTTCCTCCCGGCTCGTTCAAGGTGGATAAATACTGGGCCCCGGTGAACCGCGTCGATGACGCCTACGGCGACCGCCACCTGATCTGCACCTGTCCTCCGATAGAGGACTATGAGGACTGATATAAGTTTGGGCAATCCCGCGAGGGCGGGGTTGCCTTTGTAATTGCAGTGCAAACCCTCAATAATAAACCTAGCGCCTGACCTTGGGGAGGTGCGAATGCGCCTTCCCATGGGGAAGGTCAGGCGCGGCCATCGTCCGGGGACGACGGCCATGATGGGCGATAAGAAGGTGCGTGATAAAAGACAGTCGCAATATCAGGGCTGGAAACGGCCCCGTACCTTGCCTATAAGGCCCATGTAAGCAACCTTAGGCGAACCCATGCGCACAGCAAAAATTGCCCGTGATACGGCGGAAACCATGATCAGTGTCGAGATCAACCTTGATGGCACCGGCATTTATGACAACGAAACCGGTGTGGGGTTTTTTGACCATATGCTGGATCAGTTGTCGCGCCACGCGCTGATTGACATGAAAGTGCGGGCCTCGGGGGATTTGCACATCGATGATCACCACACGGTGGAAGATGTGGGCATTGCGCTGGGCAAGGCGTTGGCTAAAGCGGTAGGCGACAAGAAGGGCATCAACCGCTATGGGTCGTGCCTGTTGCCGATGGATGACGCGCTGGTGCGGGCGGCTTTGGATATTTCAGGGCGGCCATATCTGGTCTGGAATGTGGAGATGCCAACCGCCAAGATCGGCACATTTGATACTGAATTGGTGCGCGAGTTTTTTACAGCTTTCGCGATGCAGGGCGGGCTGACGTTGCATGTCGAGGCTTTGGACGGGTTCAACAGCCACCACATAGCCGAAGCCGCGTTCAAGGCGGTGGCGCGTGCATTGCGTGTGGCCTTGGAGGTCGATCCGCGCAAGGCGGATGCGATCCCTTCTACCAAGGGTACTTTGTCGGAATGACCACGGTTATTGTCGATTACAATTCGGGTAATCTGCGGTCTGCCGAGAAAAGCTTTCAACGTATGGCGGTAGAGCTGGATGCGGGCGATATAATCGTGTCCGCCGATCCCGATGTGATACGCAAGGCTGACCGCGTAGTGCTGCCCGGTGTGGGTGCATTTGCCGATTGCAGGCGAGAGTTGGGGGCCATCGATGGGCTGTTCGGGGCTTGTGCCGAACAGGTACAATCGGGCAAACCGTTCATGGGGATTTGTGTTGGTATGCAAATGATGGCCACATGGGGCCGCGAGCATGGCGACCATAAGGGGTTTGACTGGATCAAGGGCGAGGTGGTGGCGCTTGAACCCGATGATGCCCACCTGAAAATCCCGCATATGGGCTGGAATGCGCTGGATAATATTGCGCCGCATCCGGTTTTTGACGGGATTGCCAAGGGTGATCATGTATATTTTGTGCATGGCTATCATATGCGCCCTGAAACGGCGGATGATCTGCTGGCAACTGTGGATTACGGCGGTGCGATTGCCGCAGCCGTGGGCCATGACAATATCATCGGGACGCAATTCCACCCGGAAAAAAGCCAGATAACCGGCTTACGGTTGATAGGCAATTTTTTGCGGTGGAAACCGTAAAGGCAGAATTTTTTGACGGCTTATTGACCTGGCAGCGAAGCGATGCATGAAACATGCTGTTTGTATCTTAGTAGAATGCCGACAGAAGGAACCCAGACTGTTTATGCCGGCTAAATCAGTAAACTAGTTTAGTAGTTTAATACACTTTAAGCTATTGTAATTC
>CAZMMG010000010.1:0-18241 GCA_964567355.1 uncultured Neptunicoccus sp. | reverse complement strand
CATCGGGCACATCCCGAGGGCTTTGGGTGACAAAATAAATCCCCACCCCCTTTGAGCGGATCAGGCGCACCACCTGTTCCACCTTGTCAGTCAGGGCTTTTGATGCCCCATCAAACAGCAAATGCGCCTCATCGAAAAAGAACACGATTTTAGGTTTATCGGGATCGCCGACTTCGGGCAGGTCTTCGAACAGCTCCGACAGCATCCACAACAAAAACGTTGCATAAAGCCGGGGCGATTGCATCAATTTGTCGGCGGCCAGAATGTTGATCCGCCCTTGCCCACTTTGGGTGGTGGAAATCATGTCGGACAGGTTCAGTGCAGGTTCGCTAAAAAAATGCGCGGCACCCTGGTTTTCCAGCACCAACAGGCTGCGCTGTATTGCCCCGATCGAGGACGTGGACACATTGCCGTAATGCAATGAAACTTCGCCCGAATGTTGTCCCAGCCAAACCAGCATGGCGCGCAGGTCTTTTAGATCAAGCAGGCTTAGCCCCTGTTCATCGGCAACCCGAAATGCGATGTTCAAAACGCCTTCCTGCACATCCGATAATTCCAGCAGACGCGACAGCAACAACGGGCCCATATCGGTAATGGTGGTGCGCACAGGATGGCCCTGCTTGCCGAACAAATCCCAAAAGACAACTGGAAAAGCTTCATAGCCGTAATCATCGAATTTAATCTGTTCGGCGCGTTTTATGAAAGCATCGTGGTATTTAAAATCGGGGCTGCCGGCTTTTGCCATGCCCGACAAATCGCCTTTGACGTCTGACATAAAAACCGGCACGCCAGCGTTAGAAAACCCTTCAGCCAGAATTTGCAACGACACTGTTTTGCCGGTTCCCGTGGCCCCAGCAATCAGCCCGTGCCTATTGGCATATTTCAAGATCAGATGTTGCGGCGCGGCATAATCCACCCCACCCCCGCCAACAAATAAACGATCAATTTCGGACATGCCCCAATTCCCCTATTCTTAAAGTAACTAGGATAGCTTTATGAAGTGTAAACAGGCAAGACTTAATGCCCATATGGGCCTGTGCAAAAAACCGACACCTTCCCCCACAGACACCAGTATAACGCAAGAATTATCAAATTTATATTGACGGATCATTTCGCAAGCCCTAGATTGCAAACACATTTCGGCCAGTCCGATGGGGAGAATGCCAAAAGGCACAAAAAGGCGCATCGTCCGATGTGTCTTTTTTTCGGCGAAAAACTGTCTGTTCCGACACATCTCCTGCAATGTGAATAATTTTTACCTGACAAAACCGCAATTGGTGCGTATTAAGCACTGACAAGAATCAAATGGATGAGTCCCGACCTATGAAAAACAAATTTATAATCCCGCTGGTTGCCCTTGGCCTGAGCATTAGCTCTATCGGCTTTTCGCAAGAAACACAGACCACAACAGATGCGCAGCCAAAGGCAAAAACCACCCAGGATCAGGTGTTTCCTGTTGCTAAAAAACAGAAAAACAAAGTCGGAGCCGAGTATATCAGAGATACGCATGGGGATTGGAAAACCGTATGTGTCAACGTGGCCAAAGACAAACCCCCACATTGCCGCATCTATCAAATACTCAAAGACGCTGCCGGTGGAAATGTTGCCGAAATCAGTATTCTGGCCCTTAAGGACGCAAAACAAGCCGCAGCGGGTGTGAATTTTGTTACCCCATTGGGAACATTGCTAACAGCGCAGGCCGGCATGCGGATTGATGCGGGCAGCGTTAAACGCTATCCTTTCAGCTGGTGCGAAAAACAGGGGTGCATTACCCGTTTTGGCCTGACCAAAGAAGAGTTGAACAACCTTAAAAAAGGCAACAAGGCGGTTATGACAATTGTCGCCGTGGCCGCCCCCCAAAAACCGCTTGCACTGGATGTTTCACTAAAAGGTTTCACAGCCGCGTGGGATGCGTTAGTGGCAGAGGCGCCAAAAAAAGCCAACTGATAAAGCGATATTTATGACTATTTAAACCCCGCCTTTGTGCGGGGTTTTTATATGGCTTTGAGGGCAATGACCGCGTTCAATCCACCAAAAGCAAAAGCATTGCTGATGGCCACTTTCACCCGCGCTTGACGCGCAATATTTGGCACCACATCCAGATCACATGCGGGATCTTTTTGAGCATAATTGATCGTCGGGGCAATCATACCGTCCTTCAGGGCCGCGATCACGGATAACAGTTCCACAGCCCCCGTACCGCCGATAAGATGCCCGTGCATCGCCTTGGTCGATGACACCATCACCCGCTTTGCATCAGGCCCGAATGCAGCGTTAATCGCCGCGCATTCGGTTTTGTCATTCACCGCCGTAGCGGTGCCATGCGCATTGATATAGCCGACATCTTCGGGTGCAACATTGGCATGCTTCAATGCGTTACAGATGGCATTCATCGCCCCTTTTTGGCTGGGTGCCATAATGTCGGAGGCGTCCGAAGTCATCCCAAACCCGATCACTTCGGCTAGAATATCGGCCCCGCGCGCCTTTGCGTGTGCGTAACCCTCGAACACGAACACCGCCGCACCTTCGCCCTGCACCATGCCGTTGCGTGTGGCACAAAACGGACGACAGCCATCGGGCGACATCACCCGCAGACCTTCCCAAGCCTTAATGCCGCCAAAGCACAACATGCTTTCGCTACCCCCCGTCACCATGGTTTGCGCCTGCCCCGAGTGGATCATCTGATAGGCCTGCCCCATGGCATGATTGGACGACGCACAAGCGCTGGCCACGGTATAGCTGGGACCGTGCAGGCCATGGATCATCGAAATATGACTGGCGGCGGCATTGTTCATCAGGCGCGGCACAACAAAAGGGTGCACCCGGTTTTTGCCGTCCTGATAGACGCTGCGAAAGTTATGATCCTGAGTTTGCAACCCACCTGCCGCCGTACCCAGAATAACCCCAGTTTGCTCGGCCAACTTGTCGTTAAAATCCAGTCCGCTCTGCGCAATCGCTTCGCGGGCGGCAATCACGGCAAACTGGGTGAAGGGATCATAAAGGCTGATTTCGGCGCCGCTAAAGCGATCTTCTGCGCGATACCCCTTAATCTGGCCACCTATTTTAATGCGCAGCCGATCGATATCGTCAAATTCCAGCGGGCCAATGCCGCAAATGCCTTTCGACATCGCATCCAGTGTTTCGGGCACATCCTGGCCCAAAGAATTGATGGTTCCCTGCCCTGTGATGACAACCCGATTCATTTTCCTATCATGTCTTTTTCTTTGCAATCAAGCTTTCGACTGCTGACACAATAGATTGAACGGATGATATATCAAATGCAGGTGCCTCGGGCTTATTGGCATTAAACGGGACTTGCACATCAAATTCTTCTTCGATCGCAAAAATACACTCGACCACTCCCATCGAGTCGATGTTCAGCTGTTCCAAGGTGGATGAAAGAGCGACAACGTTTGGCTCCAGAAAAGCCTGCTTGGCAACGATTTCTATGACTTTGCTCTTAACAGACATGGCCTCGTTCCCCTGTAAGCTAACCCGCTATAATTTAGCGATTACCTTCGTCCTTGAAAATACCGTTTTGCAAAACCGAATTCAAAGCCTCTTCCAGCGCCGCCACCTTTTTCACAAGGCGCGGCAAACGGCGAATGGCTTTGTAGGATTCGATATTGGTTTCCATCTTTACTGCGGGATTGCCCATGATCACCCGTTTGGGCGGCACATTGGATGAAATCCCCGCTTTGCCCGCCGCAATCACATCCGAGCCGATGGTGACATGATCCGCGACGCCGCATTTACCGCCCAAGATAACCCGGTCGCCAACGACCGAACTGCCGCCAACACCCACCTGACCGCACATCAGGCAGTTTTCGCCCACAATCACATTATGACCGACCAGAACATGGCTATCCAATTTGCTGCCGTTACCGATCACCGTGTTGGCGATGGTGCCGCGATCAACCACACAAGCGGCACCCAGTTCCACCCTGTCCCCGATAATTACGGTACCAAGCGAATTGATCCGGGCAAAGCCAGGGGTTTGGCTGCTGCTTGAAATAGTGCCCGATTTACGCGCCTCTTCAATAGCGCCCGGTTGCGGGGTGACATAGGAAAACCCGTCACCGCCCACTACCGCATTGGGTTGAGCGATAAAATCATCACCAATTTCAACCCGCGCCCCAATACGCACACCGGAATGCAACAGAGCATTGTCGCCGATAACCGCACCTTCAGCTACGGATACATGTGGCGCAATGCGGATATTGTCACCCAACTGTGCGCCCGCCCCGATGACCACAAACGGGCCAATGGCGGGGTTTGCGCCGATCTTGGCACTTGGGTCGATCACACATGAGGGGTGAATGCCTTGCGCTATATCTATTCTTTTCTCGAACACCTGGGTGACACCCGACAGAACATAGCGCGAGCGCGGCGCAAATATTGCCGCTTTCAATCCCAAAGCCTGCCAGTCGGCGCCGGCCCACAGGATAGCCGCATTTGCGGCACCGTTTTTGACCGCCTCGCCGTAGGCTTCTTCCATCGCCAACGCCAACTCGTTCGCGCTAGCGATTTTAGGCTCGTTCACGGATGTGATCTCAAGGGTCAAGTCGCCTGCGGCCTCGGCCCCCAAAGCGTCTGCAATTTGTTTGATTGTGTAGCGTGTCATATTTAGCCTTACATGAAAACGGATGCCCGATCTAACAGACATCCGCAAAAATCCGATCAGTTAAGGCGTTTTAGCTTTGAACCGCGCGTAAGGAAACCCCAGCTTTCGACAATGCTCGGAAAACCTCTTTGTCACGGCCATAAATATCGGGATAATATGACGGCGTGGTGGCTATGCCAAAATACGCGGTGCGATAGGTCAGGTAAATCGGCACCGGTTTATCAAGATTGACAAATTGCTCTTTGCCGGTTTTCAGCCAAGCCGCAAATGCCCCTTCGGGATCCGAGGTTTGTTTTTCCAACAGCGTATAGGCAAAGCCGTAAGGGTTTTGAATACGTACACAGCCGTGGCTAAAGGCGCGCCGGTCACGCCCAAACAGGCTTTTCGTCGGGGTATCATGCAAGTAAACGTTGAATTTGTTCGGGAACATGAACTTCACCCGCCCCAAAGCGTTTCCCCTAGAGGGGCGCTGACTTAAATCAAACGGAAAGTTGTCTTTACTATATTGCGACAGATCCAGATTAGCTGGGTTGATCCGTTTACCCGTAGCCGAGATCATCACCATGTTTTGGCGTGCCAGTACGGTTGGGTCTTTGCGTAGCATCGGCAGATATTCCTTGCCCGCTATCGAGCGTGGCACATGCCATGTGGGGTTCACGACCATATGGGTTATCTCGTCGAAAAACTCTGGGGTACGACGATCTTTTGCTTGCGTGCCAATGATCGCGCGTGTCTGATAGGAAATTCGGGCGTTATCGTACAAATAGACTGTATACGATGCCTGATTGACAAAAACATTGCGCTTTCCGCGCGGGAAATTCATCCAGCGTTCGCGTTCCAAATTAACCAGAACCTTGATCAGTTTTTGTTTTGGCCCCTGATTTAGTCGCCCGATTGTGCTTGGGCCTGCAACACCGTCCGCACTAAGACCGTTGGCTTTTTGGAACTTGATCACGCCAGCCTTCAAGGCCGCGTCATATTTAGGCTCAAGACCTAAATCCCCATAACCCAATGCCGTCAGCCTTTGACGCAGCATCACAACCGACTTTCCAGACGATCCCTTTTTAAGCGTGCGCCGGGGAATGTCTATTGCGCCCCCCGAGGCACTCAAATTGCGCTCCAGCGTTTTCTTTTCCGCCAAAAGCAATTGATATTCTTTTGAACTGGGCACCAAGGATTGCAAAAACTGCGAAGGTGAACTTTTGACAAACGCTTCCAACAGATTTTGGTCACTGCGTCTTGGCCGATTTATATCAAGATCTTTGTCTATCTTCTTGGGGTTGACCGCACCGGAACTTAAATCATGGGCATATTGCAGATAAATTTTCGTTGCCAAAAACTCGGTTGCACCGGTATTTGCCGTGTCGGGGGTTGAAAACGCGCGGTCAAGTTGATCTATCTTATAGCGCACCACCGGCAAACCCTGATCGCCCGACGCCCTAAGAGCCACCAATAAAGCCCTACGGCGATTATTGTTTTTTTGCCCGATCCAAATCGGGTCGTAATTCGTCGAGGCATAAAACGCCTGAATGGTTTTTGCCCGATGGCCTGCGTGGATAACAGCGTCATAAACCGATTGATCTATAATGGATGTCTGCGCCAGTACCATCCCAAGCGGATAAAACACCGCCATAATCAATATAATAAAGCCCCTGCGGGCTGTGTTGCTTAATAAATACATAGTGTTCCTCAAATAACACACAATTCTTTAGAATCACATTCTACCATTGTCCTTCGTTCTAGCGAACAGTCCAATCAAGTTTTCGGCAAATATTCGCTTAATACGAGGCAAATATGCACCATTTCTTAAGAACAAAGGGTGATCATACAAAAGGTAACAAATTTAGGGTAACCTACAGTGTTTATTGCATATTTTAACTTGCGACAAACTTAACACTTGGAAAACGAATCACTTTGTGGCATAAATTTGTCACCTGATCTGGAGGGATATTTCAGGTTAAGCCCTAAATGGGCACTAAAAGCTATACGATGGACAGGCATATTACTATGACTAGCTCGACTGATAACGCATATACACGCCGTAAAATACTTGGTGTATTTTCTGGCATCGCAATGGTCTCGGCCGCCCCTGCCTTTGCAGGCGCGCCGGCATATCTAAAAGGCGCAGGTAACATCCGCAGGGTTTCCATGCGCTCGGGTCGCACTGGTGAAAGTGTCGATACGATTTATTGGATAGAAGGCCAGTACATCGAACCCGTTTTGGAAGAGATTAACTATTTTATGCGCGATTGGCGTGAAAACAAAATCGTCAACATCGATCGTCGCCAAATCGATATTCTAGCAGCCGCCCATCACCATCTGGACACCAATGAGCCGTTCTTGATGCTATCGGGCTACCGCACACCGCGCACCAATGCGATGCTGCGCCGCAAAAGCCGCAGGGTTGCAAGAAAAAGCTATCATATCAAAGGAATGGCCACGGATGTGCGGCTAAGTTCGCGCTCGATGCATCAAATAGCCCGCGCGGCACTTGCATTTCATGCTGGCGGTGTCGGGCGTTATTCGCGCAGTAATTTCGTCCACATGGATTGCGGCCCGGTTCGCACATGGGGCGCCTAACGCCATTTATAATTACCCTGACGCAACCCGCCCTGTTTTCAAGGCGGGTTTTGTTTTGCTTTAGGCCCGGATCGTACCGTCACCTTCAACAATATACTTGAAGCTGGTCAGTTGCTCGGCCCCCACCGGCCCGCGCGCATGCATTTTGCCCGTAGCAATGCCGATTTCGGCCCCCATACCAAATTCACCGCCATCGGCGAACTGCGTCGAGGCATTGCGCATAACAATTGCACTATCAACACGTTGAATGAACCGCTCGGCAACCAAATTATCCTCGGTCATGATACAATCAGTGTGGTTGGAGCCGAACTCGGCAATATGTGTAATCGCCCCATTGACCCCGTCGACTATTTTTGCGGCAATAATCATATCAAGATATTCATGGCCCCAATCTTTCGAGCTTGCGGGGGTAACCCCTTGTATTTCGGAAATAATACGATCTCCCCTTACATCTACACCGGCTTCCAGCAAATCCTGAACAAACGGAGCTGCGTGTTTTTCATAAAACGCGCGGTCGATCAAAAGGCATTCGGCTGACCCGCAAACGCCCGTGCGCCGGGTTTTCGCGTTCATCACAACCTTGCGGGTCTTTGCCACATCGGCACTGGCATCCACATAAATATGGCAAACGCCTTCGAGATGGGCAAACACCGGCACCCGGGCATCCGATTGCACCCGGGCGACCAGCCCCTTGCCGCCGCGTGGCACGATCACATCGATCGTATCGGTCATCGTCAGCATCTCGCCCACCGCCGCGCGGTCGCGCGTTGGCACAAGCTGTATTGCCTCTTCAGGCAAGCCCGTAGACCGCAAACCATCCACCAAACATTGATGAAGCGCGGTTGAGGACTGAAAGCTTTCCGACCCGCCGCGCAAAATCACCGCATTACCGGCTTTCAGACACAATGCGCCTGCGTCAGCCGTCACATTGGGGCGGCTTTCATAGATCACACCGATCACCCCCAAAGGCGTACGTACCCGCTTGATATGCAGCCCCGAAGGTTGCTCCCATTCAGCCAGAACCGCACCAATAGGATCGTTTTGGACCGCAACCGCACGTAATCCGTCAACAATGCCCTGAATACGGGGTGTGTCCAGCATCAAGCGATCCATCATTGCATCGGTCAGCCCTTTGTCACGCCCGAACGCCATGTCTTGCACATTTGCCGCGATAATTTCATCACGCCGTGCCCATACCGCATCAGCGCCAAGCATCAAGGCTTGCTGTTTCACGACCGCACTGGCAAAGGCCAGCTCGCGGCTTGCCGTCTTGGCCTTTTGGCCCATTTCGGCCATCACTGCATGAATATCCATCACATCACCATATTGTCACGGTGCACCAGGCTTGTACGGCCAGAATACCCCAGAATTTCTTTAACTTCGGTGCTTTGATGCCCTAAAATCGCATTGGCCTCATGCGCATCGAAATTCACCAGGCCTTTGGCCAGCTCGTTTCCATCCATATCACATATAGACACCATATCACCGCGACAAAACATGCCGCTACAGCCGACAACACCGGCGGGCAGCAAAGATTTTCCGCCAGTAAGGGCCATGGCAGCCCCCGCATCCACAACCAACACGCCTTTCGGCTTCATCGTCGCAATCCACTGTTTACGCGCGGTTTGCGGATCACCCACGGCGTGAAACCAGCTACAATTTGCGCCATTTTCCAAAGCAGCCAAAGGCTGATCCACATCCCCCAGCATGATTGCCATCGCACAGCCAGATTGCATCGCGGCTTTTGCCGCCATGAGCTTTGTTTTCATGCCGCCGCGCGCTGCACTTGTGCCCGCATCCCCTGCCATCGCTTCCAGATCAGGTGTGATCTTTTCGATCAAATCAATATGTTTAGCGTCACTGTCAAGCTTTGGATTGCCAGTATAAAAACCGTCGACATCCGACAGCAACACCAGCACATCCGCCCCCGCCATCGCAGCCACTTGTGCTGCCAACCGGTCATTATCGCCAAAGCGGATTTCATCGGTGGCCACGGTATCGTTTTCATTCACAATCGGCACAACACCGTAGCCCAGCAATGTCGTCAGCGTGGCGCGTGAATTCAGATAGCGCCGTCGGTCCGTACTGTCATCCAATGTCAGCAGGACTTGTGCGGTTTTGATATCCATAGGGGCCAGAACCTGTTCATAGGCCCGTGCTAGACGAATTTGCCCCACGGCCGCCGCCGCCTGACTTTGCTCCAGCGTCAGCACACCGTCAGGCAGGCCCAATACCTTGCGCCCCAAAGCGATTGATCCCGACGACACCAGCAAAACATCCCTGCCCGCCTGTTTTTGTGCCGCAACATCGCGGGCCAAACCTTTCAGCCAGTTCAATCGCAGCTCACCGGTCTCAGTATCCACCAACAGGGCGGACCCGATTTTAACGACAACACGTTTTGCCGATATTAAGGATGCCATCGCGTATCCTCTTGCTCTGGCATATTCTCAGCCTTGTTACGCCGATCAATCGTGGCCCGAATTTCACGTAGAACATCCGTTAGTCCCAGTTGTGAAACACCCGAGATTTGGAACACTTTGCCACTCGCAACCTGCTCCAATTCGTTATGCAACTGAGCCTGTTCTACATCATCCATGGCATCACATTTATTCAAGGCAGTTACCCTTGGCCTACCCGCCAAATCGCCACCATACATTTCCAACTCGTTGATAATGGTGTGATAATCTTCAAGGGCGGTTTCAGAAGTGCCATCGACCAGATGCAGCAAAACCGCGCAGCGTTCCACATGGCCCAAAAACCGCACACCAATACCTTTGCCTTGATGTGCGCCCGCAATCAGCCCCGGAATATCGGCCATCACAAACTCGGTGCCATCAACCCCCACAACACCCAAATTCGGGGCCAGAGTGGTAAACGGGTAATCGGCGATTTTGGGCCGCGCATTCGATGTAGCGGATAAAAACGTTGACTTGCCCGCATTAGGCAGGCCCAGCAGGCCCGCATCCGCAATCAGCTTTAGACGCAACCAAACCGTACGTTCAACCTCTGGCTGGCCCGGATTGGCGCGACGCGGGCTTTGGTTGCGCGATGATTTGAAATGCAGGTTGCCAAAACCGCCATTGCCGCCCTCTGCCAGCAAAAAACGTTGCCCGACTTCGGTTAAATCAACGATCAGAGTTTCTTCGTCTTCTTCCAGAATTTCAGTGCCCACTGGCACTTTGAGGATAATATCGTCACCATGCTTTCCCGACCGTTGATTGCCCATACCGGGTCGCCCGTTCCCCGCAAAGAAATGTTGCTGGTAGCGAAAATCAATCAGCGTGTTCAAGCCGTCCACTGCTTCGGCCCAAACCGCACCGCCACCGCCGCCATTGCCACCATCGGGCCCGCCAAATTCCACATGGGCCTCGCGGCGAAATGAGACACAGCCGTTGCCACCCGCGCCTGAGCGCACATGGACTTTTGCCAGATCGAGGAATTTCATGTTTTTATCCACCAGTTTGTTAGTTGTTCGATAGCGAATACCCGCAAGGTTCACAAGCATTTCACCGCAAAGAAAAAGGGCCGGCGTTGCAGCCGACCCTTTTCAAAACTTATGTCTCAAACAAATCAGCTTATTCGGCGGCCTCGGCTGCCGGCAAAACGGATACGAAAGTGCGGCCTTTGAAACCCTTGTGGAATTTCACGTTGCCTTCAACAGTTGCAAACAATGTGTGGTCTTTACCTTGACCAACATTTTCACCCGGCCACCATTTATTGCCGCGTTGGCGTGCAATGATGTTGCCCGGAATAACCAGTTCGCCACCGTATTTTTTAACGCCTAAACGACGTCCAGCGCTATCGCGACCGTTGCGGGATGAACCGCCTGCTTTTTTATGTGCCATATCGCTTGTCCTTACTTATCTGCGGCTTTTTTAGCCGGCGCTTTTTTCTTTGGCGCTGCTTTTTTAGCTGCTGGTTTCGCGTCCGCTTTGGCTTCCTTTGCAGGAGCCGCTTTTTTCGCTGCTGGTTTTTTCACTGCAGGCTTCTTAGCAGGTTCGGCACCCGGAATAAAGCCCGCACCGTTCAGGGCGGCTGCAACACCGGACTTGTCGCCGCCTTTGGCCAAAATGTCAGTTACCCGCAAAACGGTGATCTGTTGACGGTGGCCTTTTTTGCGTTGTGAAGAGTGCTTACGGCGACGTTTGACGTAGTTGATAACCTTGGGGCCTTTGCCCTGCTCAAGGATTTCAGCTTGAACAGCTGCACCCGCGACAGACGGCGCACCGATTACCGGCTTGTCGCCGCCAACCATCAAAATTTCGTTGAATTGGACTGTGTCACCGGCATTACCAGTAACTTTTTCAATGCGAAGAATGTCTCCGCTGGCAACTTTATACTGCTTACCACCAGTTTTAATAACCGCAAACATATGCGTTTCCTTTAACTTCCGCGTTCTGTGGCCCGATGGAATTTTGTTTAATTCCATTTGTTTAGCGGAGTTTCCGCGCCTCGAACAGCGCGCACCCATTGGTGCGAGATGAACATTTACCTGCCGATTAGAGTCGGACAGATGGCGGCTTATCGTCAAATCCCCCTTTGAAGTCAAGCGCTTTACCCTAATTTACGCCCTAAAATCATATTGGCACGCCCCGCCCCGCATGCCAGATTGCTGGCAGCAAATCAAAGGATAAACCATGCCCAAAAACCTGACCCTATCCGCCTACCAAGCCCTGCAAGGCAAAGTCATTGGCCGCTCCGAACCTATCACCGTGGATCAGAACATGATCGACGGGTTTTGCGATGTCACCGGCGATTACCAGTTCATTCACTCTGATCCCAAACGCGCCAAAGAAGACACGCCTTACGGCGGTTCAATTGCCCACGGGTTCCTTACCCTGTCGCTGATTACCCAGATGTATAAGGATCATGTGCCGCAGCTTGCAGGCCATGAGGTGATCATCAATTACGGGCTGGAACATGTGCGTTTCGTGGCCCCGGTGCTATGCGGCTCCACCATTCGCGGCCAATTCAGCCTCAAAAGCCTGACCCTGCGGCGCGAAGGGCAATATCTGGCGGAAAATGCAGTCACGGTCACAATAGAAGGCCAGGACAAGCCCGCAATGGTTGGCACTTGGCTGACGTTGCTGGTGGCGGGAAATTTGTAAAAAGGGGAAAGTGGCGCGGTTGACGGGGCTCGAACCCGCGACCTCCGGCGTGACAGGCCGGCACTCTAACCAGCTGAGCTACAACCGCGCATTTCCTTACACCCAACATAGTCGCTTGGTGTGAGGTGGCTTTTAGGGGCTATCATTGGGTGCGTCAAGCGGCATCGCACGACAAAAACAAATTTTCGCAATATAGCGTTTCGAGCTTTTTAATTGATCAAAAACAACGTTAAAAAAACTATGTATAGACAGTAGACAAATTGCCTGATTAGGCTTTATCCAAATGCATCAACAGGAAACCCCATGACCAGAACCAACGCGCGCCTGCTGATCCTTTTCGGTGGCACATGCATGAGCTTCGTCGGCCTGTTGATACGGCTTGTGGATACGGCTGACGGGTTTCAAATTCTGGCCTACCGTTCGGTTACCATATCCCTGATGGTCATATTGGTTGCCTGCCTTAAACGCAAAATCAGCCCGGCCAGATTTTTGCGCAGTCTTGACAGCAATGATCTGGCGATGGGCAGCGCCCTTGCATTGGCATTTTCCTTTTACATCTTTGCGATGCTTTATACTTCCATTGCATCCACCCTTATGATCCTGACCACAGTGCCGTTTTTCACCGCCCTACTGGCGTGGTTTTTTCTGGGCGAAGTGCCTTCCCGCCTGACATGGGCCTGCATGATCGCGGCAGTTCTCGGGGTCGGGCTGATGGTCGGTGACGGGGTTAATCTGGGGCGCAGTTTGGGCAATTTATATGCCCTTATCTCGGGGTTCAGCTTTGCCGTTATGCTGGTCTTTGCCCGCAACTCGAAACAACCCGATCCTTTGGGCGGCACATTTTTGGCAGGCCTTTTGTCGGTTGTCATCGGACTGGGATTTTCAACCGGTTTTGGCAACGGTCTGATCCTGTCCGCACATGACTTCGCGATCACGCTTTTTATGGGAGCGTTTACCATCGGGTTGGGCATTGCCCTGGTAACCTGGGGCACAAGTTTTGTGCCAGCGGCAGAGGCCAGCTTACTTTTGCTGATAGAAAGTTTGCTCGGTCCGGTTTGGGTCTGGATATTTTTGTCCGAAGCCATGCGTTGGACTGAAATCATTGGTGGCGCATTGGTGCTGCTTTCCGTTGTAACCCTTGCGATAACCCCAAAAGAAAAACCGAATGCCCCTTGATCATTTTACCTAACAGTCAATAATGCACCAAACAGGAAAGACACAGATATGCCCAATCACCTAACCATTGTCGATCACCCGCTTATCCAGCACAAGCTAACCATCATGCGCGATAAAAACACCCCGTCCAACCAGTTTCGCCGCCTTCTGCGTGAAATCAGCCATCTACTGGCTTACGAGGTCACGCGCGACCTGCCGCTGACCACGAAAACCATAGAAACCCCGATGGCCAAAATTGACGCACCGAAACTGGCTGGAAAGAAACTGGCTTTGGTGTCCATTTTACGCGCAGGCAACGGGTTACTGGACGGCATGTTGGATCTCATCCCTTCAGCACGGGTTGGTTTTGTTGGGCTTTACCGCGATGAAGCGACCCTAAAACCGGTGAAATATTATTTCAAAGTCCCCTCCGAGATCGATAAACGTCTGGTTATCGCAGTGGATCCAATGTTGGCCACGGGTAATTCTTCTGCGGCCGCTATTGATATGCTGAAAGAAGCCGGCGCCAAAAACATCATATTCCTCTGCCTGCTGGCCGCCCCCGAAGGTATTCAGCGCATGAAAGAAGCCCACCCGGATGTGCCTATCATTACTGCATCTTTAGACGAAAGACTGAACGATATTGGCTATATCGTGCCCGGTTTGGGTGATGCGGGCGACCGGATTTACGGCACGCAATAATTACTTTGTCAGAATTTGTTCTTTGCCCCCCAATAGGGCAAAGACACAACCTTGGGTAAAGGGCAGCTGTTCCATTTGCCGGTAATCCAGGCCGCAAACCAGACTGCGCAGCACCATGCTGGTGATACCGTGGGTGATCAACACTGTCGGAGCGTTTAAACTTGCCAAAAAATCACTGCAGCGATTGCGCAAAGCATCATAGCCTTCGCCATTGACCGCATTCAGTGACGCTTCAAAAATCGTCATCTTGTCATTGAATAAATAGGGCCAGTTTTCGGCAATAACCGCATGGCTAAGCCCAGTCCAGTCGCCTGCCCCCAACTCAGCCAGACGCGGATCAAAACGGATGGTCATATCTAGCCCCGCCAATGCGATCTTTGCGGTTTCACGCACCCGCCCCTGCGGGCTGCATATGGCCTGCATCTTTGGCTGTTCGGCCAGAATACCTTGCAATATCACCGCTTGATCGGCAGCTTGCGCACGGCCCAATGCGGTCAAATCAGAGTTCATCTGCCCCTGACACCGACCTGCAAGGTTCCATGCCGTCTGCCCGTGGCGCAGGATATAAAGCGGAGGGTAATCAGGCATTTTCAGATAAAATCAATATGTTTGTTCAGCGGTAATTCGCGGATACGTTTACCCGTTGCCGCAAAGATCGCATTGGCCAGAGCTGCAGCAGCAGGCGGCACTGAAGGCTCGCCTATACCGCGAATTTCCGCACCATTTTCCAAACCACGTACAATAATTTCAGGCGCCTGATAAAGCCGCATTGCCTGATAGCTGTCAAAATTATCCTGCTCGGACATGCCGTCATCAAAGCTGATCTCGCCCATCACCGCATGGCCCAGACCCCAGATAACACCACCCTGCACCTGATTTTCAAAGTTGATCGGATCAATGACACGGCCCACTTCGGCGGCAACATAGACCTTGTCGATGCGAATGCCCTCGGGCGTATTTGTGACTTCGACCACTTCGGCACAAGCCACCCCGAACGATAGGGTGAAAGCTACACCGCGACCTGCATCAGGCCCCAATGCACTGCCCCAGTTCGACATCTCACCCACCGCCTCTAGCACTTTGCGCGAGGGTTCATGCCAACAAAGCCGCAAACGTTCCGCCAGCGGGTCGGCACCTGTTGCATGGATCAGCTCGTCCAAAAAACAATCGTGCAAAAACCCGTTGCCCGAGGCCCCGACCGAACGCCAAGAGCTGACCGGCACCATTTCAGGCACACGGAACCCCGTGACCCGGTAATTCGGAATTGCAAACGGCTGATCCCAAGCACCCGCGACGATCATCATATCAGGCCCCAAAGCGGGTTGCCCGATACGGCCTAGCTGTGAGGCAGTCACTGATTGTGCAGCTATTTCCAGATCATAGGCCTGAACCTGCCCATCTTTCACCATCCCCCTTGCGCGGGCCATTTGCATGGGACGCGGGAAATCATGGGTCATATCCTGTTCGCGCGACCAGGTCATTTTCACCGGCGTGCCTTTGATGGCCCCCGCCACCTCGATGGCTTGCAACACATAATCATCCTCCAGACGTCGCCCGAAACTACCGCCCGCCATCAACACATGGATATGCACTTGATTGCTGTCCAGACCGGTCAGTTTGGCCGCATTATCCTGCATGAAACGCGGGATTTGCGTTGCCGTCCAAATATCCAGACGGGTATCGGTTAAAAGCACGGTCACGGTCATCGGCTCTAACGGCGCGTGGGCAAGATAGGGAATACGGTATTCAGCTTCAAGCGTGTCCCCCCCCGTTAAAGCCGCTTCAACATCGCCGTCATCCCTGAACTGGCTGTCTTGCAAATCATCCTTGAAACTATCGGCCACAACCGCCCACATTTTATCCGTTGTCGCAGGATAAGGCGCATCGCCCCAGTTGCATTCAACCGCATCCGCGGCTTGAAATGCGCGCCAAGTATTGTCGGCAATCACCCCGATACCACCTGTAATAGGCACAATTTTTTGCACCCCGCGCATTATTTTGGCAACACTGTCGTCATAGCCTGTCATCCCGCCCCCCAAACGCGGATTGCTGCGCGTGGAGGCATAGACCATGCCGTCCATCACCATATCAAGGCCATAGTTTTGCGTACCGGTGGATTTTGATACGATATCAACACGTTGCATATTTTTACCCAGATAACGCCATGCGCTTTCAGGTTTCAAAGAAACCTCGGTCACAGGATCGATCCCTGCTGCAATCGGGGCAAGTTCGGTATATTCAAGCGTAGAACCATCCGGCAGAATGACAGCCCCATCAAGGGTTTTTAATTCCGCCACCGCAACGCCTGATGTTTGCGCTGCCGCCGCCAACAAAGTCGCGCGCGCCACAGCACCCGCCACCCGCAGTTTTTCATAAGCGTCCGCCACCGATGATGACCCTCCTGTCAATTGCAGCCCCAGCAATTTTCCGGCAACATCGCCCATGATCCGCCCTTCGCGGGCCATAAAACCACTATCGGTGGCGGCAAAAGGAAAGCCCTCAACAGCAACCTTGCCATTATAATAAGCCGCACTTGGCACCCCGGGATCCACATTGATCTGATCAAGGCGCACATCCAGTTCTTCGGCGATCAACGCCGCTTGAACCGAATATGCACCCTGCCCTAAATCCGCACGCGGCGTGATCAGGGTGATGCCGTTTTGATCGATCAAAACATAAGGTGTCAGGGCCGCAGCACCCTCGGGCAAATCATCCAACAACGGGTTTTCAATCGGTTTTTTATAGGCATAATAGCCAAACGCCACCCCGCCTACGATTGCGGCAGAGCCGATCAGGAATGTGCGCCGTGCAATGGTTTTAATCCGTCCCATGGGTTATGCCCCCCGCAATGTGGCTGCTGCGGTTTTTACTGCTGCGCGAATACGCGGATATGTGCCGCAGCGGCACAGATTTCCCGACATTGCATCATCAATATCGGCATCTGTCGGATTGCTGTTTTCAGCCAGAAACGCTGCCGCCTGCATGATCTGGCCCGACTGGCAATAACCGCATTGCGCCACCTGATGCGTGATCCATGCCGCCTGCACCGCATGCAATGCATCTGGCGTACCGATGCCCTCAATCGTGGTGACAGCCCCTTCAACATCACCGACAGCATAGGAACATGACCGCACGGCTTCACCATCAATATGCACCGTACAAGCCCCGCATTGGGCAATGCCGCAGCCATATTTTGGCCCCGATATACCCAATTCATCACGCAACACCCACAACAGCGGCATGTCGGCTTCAACATCCACCTCATATGATTTTCCATTTACCGAAAGCTGCATCACATGGTCCTTTAATAATAGAATCACAGTTTAGGTTTATTTTGCTTCCGCCAAAAGCGTTTCTTGCCCGTCTTCGATCACATATATGCAGCCTTGCCGGTTATCGAGATGGGTTAGCGCGTCATATGACAGGTTGCGCGCGATTTTGCGCAGGAAACGGATGGTAAATCCATGCGAAAAAACAATACTTGGCCCATTAAGACTGGATAAAAAACCAGAGCATCTTTCATGCAACCCATCATAACTTTCACCCTTGGGGGCTGCCAGAAACAAATCCAGCGAGGTCTGGCTGGCGTTGAAAATATCGGGCCAACCCATTTCTATATCGAGTGTAGTCAACCCTTCCCAATCACCCACGGAAATCTCTTTCAGATCGTCATTGAAAACAGCGGTGCGGCTATGATCCGCCAAAGCAATCCGAGCGGTTTCACAGACCCTGCCCAGCGGGCTGGCAAAAATATCGATATCTGGAAATGTCTCAAAGACCTGTGCCAACAACCGCCCCTGTGCTGCCGCATGGGCTTTGCCTGCATCCGTCAAATCAGAATTCATTTGCCCTTGAAACCGACCTTGCGCATTCCATTCGGTCTGGCCGTGGCGCAGTAAATATATCGGGGGAAGCTTCATAAAAAATCAATCCAAATAGGGGAAGTGGTGGGGGGTGAGAGGCGCGAACTCCTGATCTGTCTGAAAGCCGTGCACAGAAGACATCTGGCGCGGCAGATCCTTGTCTCGGACTGATAATGGATGTATTCGCTGATGGCTCCGCGCAACCAGAC
>CAZMMG010000009.1:0-18468 GCA_964567355.1 uncultured Neptunicoccus sp. | reverse complement strand
GCATTTATATTTTAACATGGGGGAGACAAACATGTTTTTGAACAAACTTACCCGCCGTTGCCTGATCGCAGGTGTTGCGTTTGCGGTAACACTTGGATCGGCTGGCTTGGCGGCGGCAGAAGCAATAAAGGTCGCTGCAATTTTCACACTACCAGTGGAACAGCAATGGATCAGCCGCATTCATCTGGCTTTGAAAGCCGCGGAAGCACGCGGCGATATTGAATATACGTTTTCAGAAAACGTTGCCAATACCGACTATGAACGCGTGATGCGTGAATATGCCGAAAGCGGCCAAAAACTGATCGTCGGCGAGGTGTTCGGACTGGAACGCGCGGCGCGTAAAGTGGCCAAGGACTATCCCGACACGGCATTTCTGATGGGCTCTTCGTTTGAACCTGCTGGTGATAATTTTTCTGTGTTCGACAACTGGATCCATGAACCAAGCTATTTGTCCGGTATTGTTGCCGGCTCGGCGACCAAATCCAATGTTATCGGCATGGTCGGCGGTTTTGCTATTCCGGAAGTTAACCGGTTGATGAATGCGTTCATGGACGGGGCGCGTTCCGTCAACCCTGACGTGAAGTTTCTGGTGAACTTTTTGGACAGTTGGTATGACCCACCTAAAGCCAAGGAAAGTGCTTTTGCGATGATGGATGCGGGCGCGGACATCATGTATGCGGAACGTTTTGGCGTGTCCGATGCGGCCGTGGAACGTGGTGTGAAAGCCATTGGCAATGTGATCGACACATCTGGCGATTACCCCAACACCATCCTAAGCTCTGCACTGTGGCATATGGAATCCACCATTGATCACGCCATTGCAGCTGTGGCCGATGGTTCATACAAAGCGGCTGATTATGGTCAGTACAGCTTTATGGGCGAAGGCGGCGGCTCTGTGGTTGTTGATGCAGCGCAAGTGCCTGCAGATGTGGTGGCCAAGGTTGCAGCCGTAGAGGCCGACATCAAGTCAGGCAAGTTTGTGGTGACGATAAACAATGACGCACCTGTGTCTGATAAATAGATAAAGGTTGGTTCGGGCCCAACGCGGCCCGAACCCTGACACAATGGAAAATCCCTTGATATTATCCCTGCGCGGCATGACCAAACGCTTTGGGTCAGTTGTAGCTGCGGACGCAATTGATCTCGACTTGCAACGCGGCGAGGTTTTGGCCCTGCTGGGCGAAAACGGCGCTGGCAAAACCACTTTGATGAATATGCTGTTCGGTGAGTATACCCCTGATGCAGGTTCTGTGCATGTCTGGGACGAGGCGGGTGTTGAAACCGTGCTGCCCGCAGGCAAACCGCAAGCGGCGATAGATGCGCGCATCGGCATGGTGCATCAGCATTTTACACTGGCAGAAAATCTAAGCGTTCTGGACAATATCCTGTTGGGGGCGGAACCCCTGTTCAAGGGGCGACGCCGGACACGTGGCGCCCGTGAAAAACTGACCCGGCTGATGGACGATTCCGGACTGATTGCCCCTTTGGATACGCGGGTTCGTGACCTGAGTGTGGGCGAACGCCAACGGGTGGAAATCCTAAAAGCGCTTTACCGCGATGTGCGTATTCTGGTGCTGGATGAACCGACTGCGGTTTTGACCCCGCAAGAAGCTGACATGATGTTTGCGTCCATGCGTATGATGGTCGATGCTGGCCTGTCGGTGATCTTTATTTCCCATAAATTACATGAGGTTCTGGCTTTTTCAAATCGTATCGCGGTGTTGCGTCACGGGTGTAAAACCGGCGAGATGGCAACATGTGATGCCGATACGGCATCGATTATCCGGATGATGGTGGGTGAAGATTTGCTTGCGCCCGAACGGGTGCAGGGTGTGCCAAAACAAGCCATATTAGAGCTGCACGATATAAAGACTTCGGGGGCCAAGGGCGGGCAGGGATTGTCCGGCTTGAACCTGACGGTTCACGGCGGTGAAATTGTTGGTATTGCCGGGGTTTCTGGCAATGGACAAAGTGCTTTTGCCGGGCTGGTTTCGGGGCTGGTGCAGCCTGTTTCCGGGCAAATATCGGTGAATGGGCAGGCAATGCCAAAACCGACCCCGAAAGCGATGATCGAGGCAGGTGTCGGGCGTATTCCCGAAGACCGCCACCATGACGGCATTGTCAGCGATATGTCGGTGGCGGAAAATCTGGTGATCGAGCGGTTGGATGCACGAGACGTGCAAACCCGTGGCTTCTTGCGCAAATTCGAGATTGCGGAACATGCGCGTGATTTGACACAGAAATATGATGTGCGTGGGCCGGGGATCGACGCGCGTTCTGCCCTGTTGTCGGGCGGAAATATCCAAAAGCTTATTCTGGCCCGCGTGCTGGAAACCTCCCCAGATTTGATCTTGGCAAACCAGCCAACAAGGGGCTTGGATTTCAAGGCGGCAAGCGATGTCAGTGTGCGCCTGTTTGAGGCCCGCGACAGGGGTGCTGGGGTCATTTTGATCTCGGAAGATCTGGACGAGGTGCTGGCCTTGGCCGACCGCATATTGGTGATGCACGATGGGCATCTGGTAGAAACCGACAGTCGCGATCGCACCGTGATCGGCCTGATGATGGCAGGGGGACAGGCCGCATGATCCAGATATCACCGAAAGAAAACCAGTCGCGCTGGGTGTCGTTTGGCATCCCCATTGTGGCGGCATTGCTGTCACTGTTGCTGGCCGCCGTGCCACTGGCCTTTACCGACGCTTCGATAATCGACGCCTATGTGCAGATGGCCAAAGGTGTATTTGGCTCGGTGTTCAATTTCACTGAAATGCTGACCCGGGCCACGCCGTTGATATTCACCGGTCTGGCTGCCGCGATCGCGTTTCGGGCCAAATTGTGGAATATCGGCGCTGAAGGTCAGCTATACTTGGGGGCCATGGCCGCCGTTTGGGTCGGTACCGGCATGTTTGATGGTCCACCGATTTTGATGATTCCGCTGGTATTGGCGGCGGGGGCTATTGCCGGCGGTTTGGGCATGTTGGGGCCGGCGCTGTTGAAAACCCGCTTCGGTGCGGATGAGGTTGTGACCTCGCTTTTACTGAATTTCATCATTCTGATTTTCTTGCAACTGATGCTGGAAGGTCCGCTGAAAGACCCGATGGGGTTGGGCTGGCCGCAATCGGAACCGATTATCGACAACGCCGTTTTACCACAGCTTATCACTCGGATGCGCCTGCACGCGGGCTTTATTCTGGCGCTGGGTACGGCGGTGGTGGCTTATGTTATTTTAGGCATGACGGTCTGGGGCTTTAAAATCCGCGCAGTTGGTGAAAATGCTGCCGCTGCACGTCACGCAGGGATTGCGGTGAATAAGACCTATCTTATGGTTGCGATGGCGTCTGGCGCATTGGCGGGCTTAGCAGGTGTTAGTGAAGTTGCCGGCCTGAAAGGCTATCTTACGGCTGATTTGTCGCCCGGGTTTGGTTACACGGGTATTGTGGTGGCGATGCTGGCGGGCTTGTCCCCGCTGGGCGTGATTGCCGCGAGCCTGTTTGTGGCCTCGGTTTTTGTCGGGGCCGATAGTATGAGCCGCGCCATCGGGGTTTCAAGTTTCATTGCCGACCTGATCGTGTCGATGTCGCTGATCTGTGTGTTGCTGGGTGGATTTTTTGCCCGCTTTAATCTGACATGGGTTGGTAAAACGGAGGATGCATCATGATGGATTTCCTGAATATTTTCCTTAGCGACAGCTTTTGGGCGGCATCCTTGCGCATTGCGACGCCGTTGATTTTTGGCGTGTTGGGTGCGTTATTATGTGAACGATCGGGAGTGTTAAACCTGGGCATCGAAGGCATATTCGTGGTCGGTGCCATGACCGGATGGATGGCGGTCTGGATGGGCGCGGGCCTGTGGGGCGGTGTTGTGATAGCGGCTTTTGCTGGCGGGGTGTTTGGTTTGTTTCACGCCCTGCTAACGGTTGTTTTTGGGCTGTCGCAACATGTCTCGGGGCTGGGGATTACGCTGTTTGGCACCTCGGTGGCATCTTTTGCCTACCGCACCGCTTTGCCGCAGGTCAGCTCGCCGCCGCGTATCATACCGTTTCGCGCGCTTGAAATTCCGGTACTGTCCGATCTGCCGTTTGTCGGGCCGGTGTTGTTTCAGCAAACCGCGATGACTTGGCTGGCACTGGTGCTTGTCGGGGTGGTCTGGTGGGTGATGGAAAAAACTGCCCTTGGCGTGGCGATCAAAGCGGTGGGGGATAATCCGGATGCGGTTAATGCCCAAGGCCTATCGGTGATCAAACTGCGTACGGGGTCGGTAATTGCAGGCTCGGCGCTGATGGCACTGGGCGGTGCGTTTCTGACCATGTCGGCGTTTGACGCGTTCTTTTTCGGTATGGTCAACGGGCGCGGCTGGATTTGTATCGCCTTGGTGATATTTGCCAGTTGGCAACCTAGCAAAGCCCTGTTGGGGGCGTTGTTGTTTGGCATGTTCGATGCGCTGCAAGTGCGGTTGCAAACCCAGGCGGGCGCGATTATTCCGGGGCAGATATTTCTGATGGCCCCGTATGTTCTGTCAATCATCGCGCTGGTTATTGTGGCACGTAAAGCCGATTACCCACGGGCATTACTGACACCGTGGTTCAAGGGGCAAAGATAAATGGTCGATCTGCTGATTAAAAATGCGACCCTGCCCGATGGCCAAACGGGGGTTGATATTGCCTGTAAGGGTGGCAAGATATTGGCGGTTGAAGCCGGAATTACGGTGGAAGCAGGACAAGTCATAGATGCCAGCGGTCATTTGGTTAGCCCGCCATTTGTTGATCCGCATTTTCATATGGACGCGACCTTGTCGTTAGGCCGCCCGCGCATGAACGTGTCGGGCACCCTGCTGGAAGGTATAGCCCTTTGGGGTGAGTTGAAACCGTTACAATCGGTGGACGAGATCATTGAGCGTGCGCTGCGTTATTGCGACATTGCGGTGGCGATGGGCATCGGGGCGATTCGCAGCCATGTGGATGTTTGCGATGATGAATTGAAGGGTGTCACTGCCCTGTTGGAAGTTCGCGAGCGGATCAAGGATTACATTGATCTGCAACTGGTGGCATTTCCACAAGACGGGGTATTTCGGGATCCGACCGCGATGGCTAACACGTTGCGCGCGCTGGATATGGGCGTTGATGTTGTTGGCGGTATTCCACATTTTGAACGCACCATGACTGAGGGTGCGCGTTCTGTTACCGCCCTTTGCGAGATCGCCGCTGAACGCGGTTTGATGGTTGATATGCATTGCGACGAAAGCGATGACCCGCATAGCCGCCATGTGGAAACGCTGGCCTATGAGACCACACGGTTGGGGTTGCAGGGACGGGTGGCAGGGTCGCATCTGACCTCGATGCACTCAATGGATAATTACTATGTCTCGAAGCTGATTCCCCTGATGTCAGAGGCTGAACTTTGTGTAATTCCGAACCCGTCGATCAATATTATGCTGCAAGGTCGCCATGATAGTTATCCCAAAAGACGCGGCCAGACCCGGGTGCGTGAATTGCGTGATGCAGGGCTGACGGTGGGCTTTGGGCAAGATTGCATGATGGACCCGTGGTATTCCCTAAGTCGCGCCGATATGCTGGATGTGGCCTTGATGGGGCTACATGTGGGGCAGTTGTCATCCCGCGCCGATATGACTTGGTGCTTTGATGCTGTTACAAAAAATTCAGCTAAAATCATGGGGTTAACTGGATACGGGGTGACTTCTGGCTGTGATGCAAATCTGCTGATATTACAGGCAAAAGACCCGATCGAAGCTATTCGGTTACGGGCCACACGGCTGTATGTGATCCGCAAAGGCAGCGTGATTTCGCAAACGCCTGCATCTGTGGCGCAACTTGATTTGCCGAACCGGCCTAAAGCCAGCGACCCTGCTAATATTTAAAAATTTACCATTTGATAAATTTTTTAACTTGTGTAAACATAAGATCGATAAATCAGCTAATGGGAGGTGCCTGATGTCAAATTCAATAGCCACGGACGGGATTGTTTCCGGACGATTGGACAGCAATTGTTTGTCTAAAAATTTTTCCGACCTGCATCCGCCTTTGGATGATCACGAAGCCTTGGTAGCCGCTGACAGATGTTATTTCTGCCATGACGCACCTTGCATGGAGGCCTGCCCCACAAGCATCGATATTCCGATGTTTATTCGCCAAATAAGTACCAGCACGGCGGATGCTGCGGCGAAAACCATTTTCTCGCAAAATATTTTAGGCGGTATGTGTGCGCGGGTTTGTCCGACGGAAACCCTATGTGAAGAGGTTTGTGTGCGTGAAACCGCCGAAGGCAAACCTGTTGAAATCGGCCGTTTGCAACGCTATGCCACCGACGCGCTTATGGCCAAGGGCGAACATCCGTTTACACGTGCAGCTGACACTGGCAAATCCGTGGCGGTTGTGGGGGCAGGGCCTGCGGGCCTGTCCTGCGCACATCGTTTGGCGATGTTGGGGCACGCGGTGACGCTTTATGACGCACGTCCAAAGGGTGGTGGCTTGAACGAGTTCGGTATCGCCTCTTATAAATCTGTGGGTGGTTTTGCACAAAAAGAACTGAACTGGTTGTTGTCCATTGGTGGCATCAATGTGCGTTACGGCAACGCTCTGGGGGCTGACATAACGTTTGAGCAGCTTCAGGTTGATTATGATGCCGTGTTTCTTGGCATGGGTCTGGGCGGGGTCAATGATTTGCGTGCGGATGGCGAAGACAAAGACAACGTGTTGGACGCGGTTTCGTTCGTTTCTGATCTGCGCCAGACTACGGATTTATCGAAATTGCCCATAGGCAAGCGCGTGATTGTGATCGGTGGCGGTATGACGGCTGTGGATGCGGCGGTGCAGTCGAAACTGTTGGGGGCGTTGGATGTGACGATTGCGTACCGGCGCGGCAAGGAGCGTATGAGCGCATCTGTTTTTGAACAGGATCTGGCGACGTCCAAGGGCGTGCGGATCATTTATAACGCGCAACCCATCAAGATCACGGGCAATGGCGCCGTTGCCGGTATCGAGTTTGCTTACACTAAAAATGTGGATGGCAAGTTGGTGCCGACGGGCGAGAGTTTTGAATTGCAGGCGGATCAAATTTTCAAGGCCATAGGCCAGACCATAGACGGTATTCCTGACGCGGTTGAAATTGACCACGGAAAAATAGCCGTATCGGGTGCGGGGCGCAGTTCCGTGGACGGGGTTTGGGCTGGCGGCGATTGTGCCTCAGGTGGCGATGATTTGACTGTCACGGCGGTAGCAGAGGGTCGCGATGCGGCCTTGGATATTCATGCCAGCCTGATCGGCTGAGCAAACAGATAAAAGGAGCCACATCATGGCAGACCTGAGAAGCAATTTCATCGGTATTAAATCCCCCAACCCGTTTTGGCTGGCCTCGGCCCCGCCAACGGATAAGGAATACAATGTGCGCCGCGCCTATGAGGCCGGCTGGGGTGGTGTGGTTTGGAAAACCCTAGGCGAAGCCGGCCCGCCCGTGGTTAATGTAAACGGCCCGCGTTATGGGGCGATTTGGGGCGCGGATCGGCGTTTGTTGGGGTTGAACAATATCGAGCTGATCACTGATCGCCCGTTGGAAGTGAATCTGCGCGAGATTAAATCGGTGAAGCGGGATTATCCTGATCGCGCCTTGATCGTGTCCCTGATGGTGCCTTGTGAGGAACAGGCATGGAAAGCCATTCTGGCCGAGGTGGAAGACACCGGTGCCGACGGGATCGAGCTGAATTTCGGTTGCCCGCACGGCATGGCTGAACGTGGTATGGGATCGGCTGTGGGCCAAGTGCCCGAATATATTGAAATGGTGACGCGCTGGTGCAAGCAATATTCACGTATGCCCTGCATCGTAAAACTGACCCCTAATATTACCGACGTGCGCAAACCCGCGCAAGCCGCTTTAGCTGGCGGTGCTGATGCGGTCAGCCTGATTAACACGATCAACTCGATCACATCCGTTGATCTGGATATATTTGCCCCCGAACCGACCATCGACGGTAAGGGTGCACATGGCGGCTATTGCGGCCCTGCAGTGAAACCGATTGCGCTGAACATGGTGGCGGAAATTGCCCGTGATCCCGAAACTGCCCAGCTGCCGATTTCCGGCATTGGCGGGGTTACCACTTGGAAAGATGCCGCCGAATTTATGGCGTTGGGGGCAGGTAATGTGCAGGTTTGTACGGCGGCGATGACTTATGGTTTCAAAGTTGTTCAGGAAATGATCAGTGGCTTGAGCCAGTGGATGGACGAAAAGGAAATCACTGCCGTAGAGGATATTGTCGGGCGCGCGGTTCCCAACACATCCGACTGGCAGCACCTGAACCTGAACTACATCGCCAAGGCGAAAATCGATCAGGATCTGTGCATCAAATGCGGCCGTTGTTTTGCCGCCTGCGAAGACACATCACATCAGGCGATCTTGATGTCGGATGACCGTGTGTTCAGTGTTAATGATGATGAATGCGTGGCCTGCAACCTGTGTGTGAATGTTTGCCCGATTGAGAATTGCATCAGCATGGAACAGATGGCACCGGGCGCGACCGATCCGCGTACGGGTAAAATTGTAAACGATGTCAAAGCCGATTGGACGACGCACCCCAATAATCCGTCTGCAACTGCGGCGGAGTAAAGCCTACGATGTTAGCATTGCGCGGTACATATTGTCTAGAAAGGCGGCTGCTTGATCAAAACGGCTATCGGCTTTGTCGGACAGAACCGCGCAAACCTGAACATCAAAATCCGCGTAATGCTGGGTGGTTGACCAGATTGAAAAAATCAAATGATAGGGGGCTACGGGTTTGATTTTACCACTATCGCACCAGTTTTGTATCAACGCGGCTTTTTCGTCTGTCAGGCTTTTGAGCTGCCCTTCAAGTTCAGCCAGTATGCGCGGCGCACCTTGTAAGATTTCATTGGCAAACAGGCGGCTTTCCCGTGGATAATCACGTGACATTTTTAGCTTGCGGGCAACATAGGCGCATATTTCGTCAACGGGGTTTCCGTTTCCGTTCATCTGTTCCAGCGGTTCCAGCCAGGTTTTCATCAAGCGGGCCAACAGCTCTGCGTGAATCGCTTCCTTGCCGTCGAAGTAATACAGAATATTGGGTTTTGATAGGCCAGATTGTGCCGCGATTTGGTCCAGAGTTGAGCCGCGATAGCCGTAAGTGGCAAAAACTTCTAACGCGGCTTCCAGGATTTCTTCGGTTTTTTGCCGCTGGATGCGGGTCTGGCCCTTGGTTGATGCCGCGCGTGCCATATTGTGCCCCTTTTTATAACAATCGCCTTGACCTATTGGTCTGGGCGCGTCCATAGTTTTGACCATATGGTCAGAAAATATCAAAGGCAAGGTTTGCCAGTAAACTGATTGGGAGAAAATAAAATGACGACACCTGTAAGTAATCTGCGGATCAATGGCGACCGTTTGTGGGACAGCCTGATGGAAATGGCAGAAATCGGCCCCGGTGTAGCGGGCGGTAATAATCGCCAGACGTTGACTGACGCGGACGGGGTTGGTCGCAAACTGTTTCAGAAATGGTGCGAAGATGCTGGTTGCACGATGGGTGTCGATCAGATGGGCACGATGTTTGCACGCCGCGAAGGCACCGACCCTGACGCGCTGCCTGTCTATGTGGGCAGTCATCTGGATACGCAACCTACGGGCGGCAAATATGACGGGGTTTTGGGTGTGCTTGGGGGGCTTGAAATTCTGCGCACCCTGAATGACATGGGCATCAAAACCAAGCATCCGATTGTGGCCACCAACTGGACCAATGAAGAGGGCACACGTTTTGCCCCTGCGATGCTGGCCAGTGGCGTTTTTGCCGGTGTGATCGAACAGGATTGGGCTTATGAGCGTGAGGATGCCGAGGGGAAAAAATTCGGTGATGAATTAAAGCGCATCGGTTGGCGCGGTGATGAAGTTGTCGGTGCACGCAAAATGCACGCGTTCTTTGAGCTGCATATCGAGCAAGGCCCGATATTGGAGGTTGAAGGCAAGGATATTGGTGTTGTTACCCACGGGCAGGGTCTGCGCTGGGTGCGTTGTACCGTTACCGGCAAGGGCCAGCATACCGGCTCGACCCCGATGTATATGCGCCGTAATGCGGGGCGCGGTTTGGCGCAGATCACCGAAGCGGTGCATGAAATAGCAATGCAATATCAACCCAATGCGGTCGGTGCGATCGGCCATATCGATGTCTACCCCAACAGCAATAATATTATCCCTGAAAAAGTCGTGTTCACTATTGATTTTCGCAGTCACGAGCTGGATACGATGGAAGCGATGGTGACCGAACTGCTGGAAAAAGCCCCTGGCATCTGCAAGGAACTGGGCTGCGAGTTTGAGGCCGAGATCGTCGGTCAATTCAACCCACCAGCCTTTGACGAAACCTGTGTCGCCGCGGTGCGTAATGCCGCCGAGCGCATGGGCTATAGCCATATGGATATTATATCCGGCGCGGGCCACGATGCCTGCTGGGTCAATCAGGTGGCACCAACCGCGATGGTGATGTGCCCTTGTGTGGACGGGTTATCGCATAACGAGGCCGAGGATATATCGAAAGAATGGGCCACGGCGGGTGCGGATGTTTTGATGCAGGCTGTGGTCGAGACGGCGGAGATTGTGGAGTAGTATTTATGGGGGCGCTGCCCCCAAACCCCCGAGATATTTATGCCAATTGGAAGATGGGTTATTGAGTTAATCGGGATGAGACAGAAACGGGAGGTTTTTATGTCTAAAGTTATCAAAGGTGGCACGGTCTGCACGGCGGATCGGGCTTGGAAAGCCGATGTTTTGATCGAGGATGAAGTGATCAAACAAATCGGTGAAAACCTAACGGGCGACGAGTATATAGATGCGGAAGGCGCCTATGTAATCCCGGGCGGAATTGATCCGCATACGCATTTGGAAATGCCGTTTATGGGCACCACGGCGGCGGAAACTTTCGAGAGCGGCACATGGGCTGCGGCCTGTGGTGGCACCACGATGGTGGTGGATTTCTGCCTGCCGGGGGCGGACGGGTCTATCAAGAACGCGATCAATGAATGGCACCGCAAGTCAGCTCCGCAAATCTGCTCGGACGTGGGCTACCACATGGCGATCACCGGCTGGAATGAGGACATTCACCGCGAGATGGAAGATGCGGTGAAAATGGGGGTGAACAGCTTCAAACACTTCATGGCCTATAAGGGCGCGTTGATGGTGGAAGACGATGAAATGTATGCGTCTTTTTCACGTTGCAAGGAGTTGGGTGCGTTGCCGATGGTCCATGCGGAAAACGGTGATCTTGTTGATTTGTTGCAGAAAAAATACATGGCTGAAGGCATCACCGGGCCAGAAGGCCATGCCTATTCACGGCCCCCTGAATTAGAAGGCGAAGCTGCGAACCGTGCTATTACCATTGCCGATGCGGCGGGGGTTCCGCTTTATATTGTGCATGTTTCGTGCGAACAGGCACATGAGGCAATCAGGCGTGCGCGGCAAAAGGGCATGCGGGTTTATGGCGAGCCTTTGATACAATTTCTGACTTTGGATGAATCGGAATATTTCAACAAAGACTGGGATCACGCGGCTCGGCGTGTGATGTCGCCGCCCTTTAGGGCCAAAGAACATCAGGCATCGCTTTGGGCCGGCTTGCAAGCGGGTAGTTTGCAGGTGGTTGCAACCGATCATGCGGCGTTTAATACCGAGCAAAAACGCGCAGGGCGCGATAATTTCTGCTTGATCCCGAATGGCTCGAACGGGTTGGAGGAACGCTTGGCGGTGCTTTGGACCGAAGGTGTTGAAACCGGGCGTTTGACGCCTAGTGAATTCGTTGCTGCAACCAGTACGAACGTTGCAAAAATCCTGAATATCTACCCGAAAAAAGGCGCGATTGTTGAAGGCGCGGATGCGGATATTGTGGTTTGGGATCCGAAGATTTCCAAGACCATTTCGCCCAGCAATCATCATTCGGTTCTGGATTATAATGTGTTCGAGGGTTTCAACGTCACGGCCAATGCGCGCTATACATTGTCGCGCGGCGAGGTGATCTGGGCCTGGGGTAAAAACAGCCAGCCGCAACCGGGCCGTGGCCGCTTTGTACCGCGCCCTGCGTTCCCGTCTGCCCATGCCGCGTTGAGCAAATGGAAAGAGCTGAACAGCCCGCGCAAAGTGGAGCGTGATCCGATGAATATTCCTGCGGGGATTTAAAAGGTTAATTTTGTGAATAAAGAAGTTATCATAGAAACCAAAGGCTTAGACCTAACGTTTGAAACAAACGATGGGCCTGTACATGCGTTGAAAGACATCAACCTGACTATCGAGAAGGGTGAATTCGTGTCTTTTATCGGGCCGTCGGGTTGCGGCAAGACCACGCTTTTGCGGGTGATGGCCGATCTGGAACAGCCGACGGGTGGCACCTGTTTTGTGAACGGTGTCAGCCCGCGTGAGGCGCGGATGGCGCGGGCTTACGGCTATGTTTTTCAGGCTGCGGGCCTGTATCCGTGGCGAACCATCGGGGGCAATATTCGGTTGCCGCTAGAGATCATGGGCTACTCGAAAGCGGAACAGGGCGAGCGGGTTGAGCGGGTGCTGGAACTGGTGGAGCTGGACGGATTCGAGAATAAATTTCCGTGGCAGTTGTCAGGCGGAATGCAGCAACGGGCCAGCATCGCGCGGGCTTTGGCATTTGACGCCGATATATTGCTGATGGACGAGCCTTTTGGAGCCTTGGACGAGATTGTGCGCGACCATTTGAACCAGCAATTACTGGAACTTTGGGCGCGGACGCAAAAAACCATCGCATTCGTGACGCACTCGATCCCCGAGGCGGTTTATCTGTCAACGAAAATTGTGGTGATGTCACCGCGCCCCGGGCGGATTGCGGATATTATCGAAAGCACATTGCCGCTGGAACGACCGTTGGAAATTCGCGATACGCCGGAGTTTATTGCCATTGCGCACCGGGTGCGTGATGGCCTGCACGAGGGGCATTCAAATGGTTAACGGGGGTAAAAATACGCTGTATGATTGGCGTACACTGCGCGTGCACCGGGCGTATGACCAAAGCGCGTTAACCAAATTACCGGTGGGGCGGGTTTTATGAGATCGTTTACCCCGGTTTTAAGCGTGGTCGCGGCAATTTTTGTGATCTGGTACTTTGCGGCTGTCGCGCTGAATTCCACTTGGGCCTATGACAAGGCCAAACGGGCGGATCTGCACTTGAGTTTCTCGGAAATGGTTGCCGATACGATGGCACAGAAAAAGCCGCTGTTGCCAGCACCGCATCAGGTGGTGGCCGAGATTTACAAAACCACGGTGTTGAAGAAAATCACCTCGAAACGATCCTTGATCTGGCATGGCTGGGTGACGATGTCAGCGACACTTCTTGGCTTTGCCATGGGGACGGGGCTGGGGATATTGCTGGCGGTCGGTATTGTTTACAGTCGCGCTATGGATATGTCGGTGATGCCTTGGGTGATTGCCAGCCAGACTATTCCGATTTTGGCGGTGGCCCCGATGATTATCGTGGTACTGAATGCGGTCGGTGTGTCGGGGCTTTTGCCAAAAGCGATTATTTCGATGTATTTGTCATTTTTCCCCGTTGTCGTGGGCATGGTGAAAGGGCTGCGCGCACCGGATGCGATGCAGATGGATCAGATGCGTACTTGGAATACGTCAAAGATGCAGACTTTCTGGAGGCTACGCCTGCCAAGTTCATTACCTTATTTGTTTCCATCCCTGAAAATCGCCATGGCGGCCTCTTTGGTGGGTGCAATCGTCGGCGAGTTGCCAACCGGGGCCGTTGCGGGGCTGGGTGCGCGTTTGCTGGCAGGCAGTTATTATGGACAAACCATTCAGATCTGGAGTGCATTGATTTCGGCCGCGATATTGGCAGCCGCATTGGTGGCGTTGATCGGGGCGTTGCAAACCGTCACGCTAAAACGGATGGGGATGCTGCGATGAGCTGGATTGTAGGGGCAGTGCTGTTTTGGGCTACGATGTGGGCGCTGAATGTGAAGCTGTCGAAAGGGCCGAAAACGCGGGTTTTATCGCTGTTGGTGCCGACGATATTCGGGGTGACACTTTTGGTTTTATGGGAAGGTATTGTGCGCGGATTCGAGATAAGCCCGATTTTGCTGCCGCCACCCTCGGCGATTGCGCTGCGATTTGCGGCTAGTTTGCCGATCCTATGGGTGGATTTTCTACAGACTTTCGTGAAGGGGGCCTTGTCGGGCTTTGTCATGGGATGTGGCGCGGCGTTTTTGATTGCGGTTGCGGTGGACCGATCACCTTTCTTGCAACGCGGATTGTTGCCTGTGGGCAATTTTGTGGCCGCTTTGCCGATTGTGGGCATGGCGCCGATATTGGTGATGTGGTTCGGGTTTGACTGGCAATCGAAAGCGGCAGTGGTTGTGGTGATGGTGTTTTTCCCGATGCTGGTCAATACGGTTGAGGGGTTGAAGGCCTCGGATCATATGCAGCGCGATTTGATGCGTACATATGGCGCAAGTTATTGGCAGGGTTTGTTGAAGCTGCGCCTGCCTGCGGCGATGCCGTTTATTTTCAACGGGTTGAAAATTTGTTCGACACTTGCACTGATTGGGGCGATTGTGGCAGAGTTCTTTGGTTCGCCCATTAAAGGCATGGGGTTCCGGATATCGACCGAGGTCGGACGCTTGTCGCTGGATATGGTTTGGGCAGAAATTACGGTGGCGGCCCTGGCGGGCTCGGCATTTTACGGGGCGGTGGCTTTGATCGAGAAGGGTGTAACCTTCTGGCATCCATCGCAAAGAGGTTAAATAATAAAATATAAGTTCAACAAGGGAGAAAACGATGAACAAACTACTGACAACGGCACTTGCGGGTGTTCTGGCCATTGGGGCCACGGTTGCGCAAGCGGCAGATGATGTGAATTTACAACTGAAATGGGTGACGCAAGCGCAGTTTGCCGGTTATTATGTGGCCTTGGATAAAGGGTTTTACAGTGATGAAGACCTGAATGTGACGATTAAACCGGGTGGCCCCGATATTGCCCCTGCACAGGTGATCGCGGGCGGCGGGGCCGATGTGGTTCTGGACTGGATGCCGTCGGCATTGGCGTCGCGCGAAAAGGGCCTTGATTTGGTGAATATTGCGCAGCCATTCAAACATTCTGGTATGATGCTGACCTGTCGCAAGGATGCAGGGGTTTCAACGCCTGCGGATTTTGCCGGCAAAACTTTGGGGGTCTGGTTTTTCGGCAATGAATATCCTTTCTTAAGCTGGATGAACAAACTGGGCCTGAAAACCGATGGTTCCGAGGGCGGTGTCACAGTTCTGAAACAGGGCTTCAACGTCGATCCGATTCTGCAAGGCCAAGCGGCTTGTGTTTCAACCATGACCTATAATGAATACTGGCAGATCATCGATGCGGGACTGAAGCCGTCTGATTTGGCGGTGTTCAAATATGAAGATCAAGGTGTGGCCACGCTTGAAGACGGTATGTATGTTTTGGGCGAGAACCTGAAGGATGCGGCGTTCAAGGACAAGATGGTACGGTTTGTACGTGCTTCAATGAAAGGCTGGAAATGGGCCGAGGCGCATCCAGATGATGCGGCGATGATCGTGCTGGATAACGATGCGTCGGGTGCGCAAACCGAAAAGCACCAAAAACGCATGATGGGCGAAATAGCCAAGCTGACAGCGGGTTCCAATGGCTCACTTGATCCGGCGGATTTCCAACGCACAGTGGACAGCCTGATGTCGGGCGGGTCTGATCCGGTGATCACCAAGCAGCCGGTGGGTGCCTGGACACATGAGATCACGGATGCGGCTTTGAATTAAGCTGACGCTATAAATCAATAAGACCGCGCATTCCGGTGCGCGGTTTTTTTATGCCTGAAGGGCCAGCGGAAACACCAAAAGGATCATCGGGACGGCGACGGCGACCACGAGGATTTCAAGCGGTAATCCGGTGCGCCAGTAATCGCCGAAGCTGTAGCCGCCCGGCCCCATGATCAAGGTGTTGTTCTTATGGCCGATGGGGGTCAGGAAGGCGCAGGATGCGGCCACCGCCACGGCCATCAGGAACGGGTCGGGGCTGACGTGTAGCTGGGTGGCGACATCCAATGCAATCGGGCCGCCGATGACGGCGGTGGCGGTGTTGTTCAAAACGTCCGACAGGGTCATCACCACCACCATCAATACGGTCAGAACCGCCCAGGCGGGCATGCCTGATGTGGCGTTGATGATGTTTTGTGCAATCAGCGCAGTGCCTCCCGAGTTTTCAAGAGCCACGCCAAGCGGGATCATGCTGCCCAGCAGCACAATTACCGGCCATTCGATATTGTCGTAAAGGCTGCGGATAGGGACGATATCAAGGCCGACATAAAGCACCACGACAATGGCCAAGGCGGTGGCGAGGTAGAGCATTCCAAAAGCGGAAATGCTGATCGCGGCGGCGAATATGCCGATGGCAAGCCATGCACGTTTGTGCTGGGTGACATTGAGGCCGCGCTTTGCCAGCGGCAGGACACCGAGCCATGTTACCACATCCGACAAGGCGTCCGACGGGCCAATCAAAAGCAGGATGTCACCGGCGCGCACCGGTTCATGGCGTACGCGTTTGGCGAAGTGTTTGCCTTGGCGCGATATGCCCAGCAGTGCGATGCCGCGCCGTGCGCGCAGGCGCAGTGATATGGCCGAGCGGCCGACAATGCGGGCATCGCGCGGCACCACGACCTCGGTTAGTTCCAAACCGCCGGTGACTTGTTCGCCAAGGGCGCGTTCGCCGAAATAATCCAGCTCCACGGCACCGCGAAAACGGTCCATGTCCTTGGCTTTGGCCTCGACAACCAGCATATCGCCGGCGCGAAGGACGGTGCGCGCACCAAAGCCGCCCAAACGCACCCCGCCGCGCACAACGCCGAGAATGGCGACATCGTCTTCGTCGGCGGCGTCATAAAGGTCGCGCACCATTTTCCCGATGCTTTTGGATTTCTCGCGCACGACAAGTTCGGCAATAAAGCCTTCAAGGTTGATATGGCTGGCTTGCCCCGCCGCGTCATTATCGCTTTTGGGCATTAGCCGCCAGCCGATGGTGGCGACAAAGAAGATGCCGACAACGGCAACGGTCAGCCCGACAGGGGCGAAATCGAACATTGCGAAAGGCTCGCCCATGGCGCGTTCGCGGAATGAGGCGATAATGATGTTGGGCGGCGTGCCGATCAGGGTGACCATGCCGCCAAGGATGGTTGCGAACGACAGTGGCATCAGCGTCGCCCTGACCGAGCGGCCCGCTTTGGTGGCGGCTTGTATGTCGACAGGCATCAACAGGGCCATGGCTGCAACATTGTTCATGAAGGCTGACAGGATGGCCCCGGTTGCGGCCATGATCGCAATATGGCTGCTGACAGCGCGGCCAGTGTCGATCAGGCGTTTGGTGATGAGGTCGATGGCACCCGAGTTCAACAACCCGCGTGATATGACCAAAACGAGGGCGACGATAATGGTGGCGGGGTGGCCAAAGCCCGAGAACGCCAATTTGGTGGGGATAAGGCCGAGCACGAGGGCAATGAGCAGGGCGGAAAACGCGACAAGGTCATAACGCCAGCGGCCCCATAAAAGCATTGCGAAAACACCTGAGAAAAGGCTGAATAAAATGATTTGGTCTGTTGTCATAGCGGTATCATTGCAGGTTTTAGCGGTTATGCAAGCTGTGACAGGAGCTGCTGGCAGGGGCTTATTAAACCAGTAAACTAGTTTACTAATTCGGATGTGAAAGCCGCGTAATGAGTTGAAATATTTCACAGATATAAAACTTGTTCAAAGTGGATTCTGCTGTAAGCTGGCGTTAATTCCGCGTGCTAAATTTTAGTATTTGTCTGTATAAGAGAGATTTCGTGACTGATTATCGAACCCCCGTCATCTTTGACGGGCATAACGATGCCTTGTTGAGGCTTTACAATGCAGGTGGCGTGTCTGCGGCGGGTGGTTTTGTAACCGGCCGCAACGGTGCGGTTGATCTGGTGAAGGCCAAGGCAGGGGGCTTTGCCGGTGGATTTTTCGCTATCTATATCCCGTCGCCGCATGATGTGGATGACAGCATTCAGGCGATGAACAAACCAAGCTATGATTTGCCATTGCCTGCGCCGATAGGCTGGGAAGCGGCCTTGCCTGTGGCCTTGTCGGAGGCCGCTATTTTGTTTGATCTTGAAAAGCGTGGAGCGTTGAAACTGTGCCGTACTGTGGCGGATATTCAAGGCGCGATGGCTGATGGTATCATGGCGGCGATTTTTCATATGGAAGGGGCAGAGGCGATCGACCCTGATTTCAACACGCTGGAGGTGCTTTATCAGGCGGGATTGCGATCCTTGGGCCCGGTTTGGAGTCGCGAGACGATTTTCGGGTATGGGGTACCGTTTCGGTATCCAAGTGACGGGGATATCGGGCCCGGCTTGACCGATCATGGGCTGAGGCTGGTGACGCGGTGTAATGACTTGGGGGTTATGATTGACCTGTCCCATAT
>CAZMMG010000008.1:0-18870 GCA_964567355.1 uncultured Neptunicoccus sp. | reverse complement strand
GGGGGGGGGGGGGGGGGGGGGGGGGGGGCGGGGGGGGGGGGGGGGGGGGGGGGGGCGGGGGGGGGGGGTGGGTGGGGGGGGGAGGGGGGGGGGGGTGACTTTTTTCAATGACCAATATGAGCTATTGTTGTCACAGGAACATCTGTTCGCGCGCAAGATATCCGCCCATGCAAGTGAATTGAAGGAACGTCTTAGCCAGCTTTATGCCGGGTCTGATACTGATTATAATATTACCAATGAGGGTCGCCAGCTGTATGACTATCTGACCAAGCGCGGCCGCAATGGGCGCCGTTATGCGCAAAGGTTTTGGGAAAAAGAGGCAAGTATCGGGCGCGACCGCGAGTTGCTGATTGTGGTGTGTAAAAAATGGCATGTGGCTAAGCGATTTTTGGATGCAGCGATCGAACGCGGGGGCATCAAAGGGGTCGCATATGTTTTTGACGAAAATGATGTGCGCCTGCCAAATATTGGCGGTATTGAAAAGTCGCTTGATAAACGCGGACGTCACCGCAGATCGTTTACCCGGATGATATTTGAAGACATGGCAACAGATCGTTTACTGATCTGCATGGACCCCAGTAATATTGATGTGTTGGATGATTTTTACAGCGACCGCACCATAATAAAAACTTTGGAAATCAGCTGTAGTTTCACCAATGATTACATTCGTGGCCATGCTATCCGCGCAGGCATTGCCAGTGAAAGCAGTACTGACGATGCATTGGCGCGTCTGGTGCCCACGGTGCGTCAGGATTTGGCATATGAAAGGGATCGTATTCGCGACCGTAATTTTTCACATCTTTATTCTATTTCGGATAAATATAACTCTGAAGACAACACGATGCAAATTGCGGCATTTCTGGATCTAGGCGAAGATAAAGCCCGTCAAATTGCCGAAACGCCCTATCTATTTTCCGATTAAATCAAGGAGCCATGAGATGGCCTATACATACGACCCCGAAAACATATTTGCCAAAATTCTACGCGGTGAAATTCCTAATGATACGGTTCTAGAGACCGAGCATTGTCTTGCGTTTTGTGATATCGCCCCGCAAACCCCCGACCATGTGCTGGTGATCCCGAAAGGGGCCTATGTTTGCTATGACCACTTTGCCTCCGATGCCAGTGCTGATGAAATCGTGGATTATACGCGGACAATAGGCAGGGTTTGTAAAATGCTAGGAGTCGATTTAGGTGCGGATGGTGCCGGCTACCGTATGATTGTCAACACCGGCAAGAACGGGGTGCAGGACGTGCCGCATTTGCATGTGCATATTCTGGCAGGCAAGTTTCTGGGGCGGATGTTGCCAAATATTTGAAATTGCATTGCCCCTGCTATGGCTTGCGTCTAATATCGCTCGGGTAATATGCAGTAACAGGAACCCATAACATGGCCCATGATGCCCCCGAAGTTGTAAAAGTAGATAAAACCCGCATTGCATGTGATGGCGGTGTTGGCGGCCACCCACGTGTCTGGCTGCAAATGCCCAGCGGCCAAACTTCAGTTGAATGCCCCTATTGCGACACTAAATTTGTCCTCAAAGAGGGTATCGGCGCGGGGCATTGATGCCAGCGGGCATCGGCAAAGGCCATCATCTGCAACTGATTGATGTCTCGGGTTTTATTTTTCGAGCATACCATGCATTGCCACCTCTGACGCGCAAGTCTGATGGGTTTCCAGTGGGGGCGATCAGTGGTTATTGTAATATGATCTTCAAACTGGTCGAAGATAGGAAAGGCCATGATGCGCCAACCCATGTGGTGGCGGTTTTCGATCATAAGGGCAAAACATTCCGCTCGGATATTTTTCCCGAATACAAAGCCAACCGCCCGCCTGCGCCCGAAGATTTAGCCCCGCAGTTTCCAGTGATCCGCGAAGCTACCCGCGCGTTCAATCTGGCCTGTGTCGAGGCCGAGGGTTATGAGGCCGATGATATTATCGCGACTTTGGCGGTGCGCGCACGCGATGCGGGTGCGCGGGTCACGGTGATTTCGTCCGACAAGGATTTGATGCAGCTTGTTGGTGGCGGTGTTGAAATGTTTGATGCGATGAAAAACCGCCATATCGGATTAGAGCAGGTTGAAGAAAAATTCGGCGTTGGCCCCACCCGTGTGATCGATGTGCAATCCCTTGCAGGCGACAGTGTGGACAATATTCCGGGTGCGCCCGGTATCGGGATTAAAATAGCGGCGTTACTGATCAACGAATATGGTGATCTGGATACATTGCTGGAACGCGCAGGCGAGATCAAACAGCCGAAACGGCGTGAGACCTTGATCGAAAAAGCCGACCAAATTCGCATGAGCCGCGAATTGGTAACACTGGCGACCGATGTGCCGCTGAATGTGGATTTCACCGATTTCGAGTTACAAGAACCGGTGGCCGCTGATTTGCTGGGGTTTTTAGCCAGTATGGAATTTCGCTCGATGACGGCGCGGATAGCTGTGAAGCTGGGGGTGGACGCGCCTGTCATGCCAGAAGTTATTCCTAGCCCTGCGGCAAGTGGTGATAAGGTTGCGGAACTGCCTGATATTGATCCCGATAAATATCAATGCGTGCGTGATGTGGCTGCCCTTCAGGTCTGGATCGACCGGATCAAAGCGCGCGGCTGGGTGGCGTTTGATACCGAAACCACCGGGTTGAACGAGATGGTGGTTGACCTTGTCGGGATTTGCCTGTGTGTGGAGCCAGGTGAAGCCTGTTATATTCCACTGACCCACAAAGAGGGCGAGGGCGATTTGTTCGGAGGTTCCAATCTGGCCCAAGGGCAGATTGATCTGGATACAGTTTTGGCGATGCTAAAACCGGTGCTGGAAGACCCCGCGATTATTAAAATCGGCCAGAACATGAAGTACGACTTCAAGATTATGAAACGCTACGGGGTGACACTGGCCCCGGTGGACGACACCATGTTGTTGTCTTATGCGCTGAACGGCGGCAAGCATAATCACGGCATGGATGCACTTTCAACGCGCTATCTGGATCATAAACCGATCCCGATCAAAACCCTTTTGGGGGTGGGAAAATCAGCGATCACCTTTGATCAGGTGCCAATAGAAGAGGCGGTGAAATATGCCGCTGAAGACGCCGATATAACCCTGCGTCTATGGTTAAAGTTCAAGCCGTTGTTGCATGTGGAAAAAGTTACCCGGGTTTACGAGAAAATGGAACGCCCCTTAATCCCGGTGTTGGCCAAAATGGAGATGACAGGGATCAAGGTTGACCGCGATCAGCTATCGCGCATGTCGAATAATTTCGCCCAGCAGATGGCAGGGTTGGAAGCGGAGATACACCAGCTTGCAGGCTGCAGTTTCAACGTTGGTTCGCCCAAGCAACTCGGCGAAGTGCTGTTTGACCAGATGGGGCTGACCGGCGGTAAAAAGGGCAAGACCGGCGCCTATTCCACCGGGGTCGATGTACTGGAAGACCTTGCCGCCGAAGGTCACGCACTACCTGCCAAAGTGCTGGACTGGCGGGGCATGTCGAAGCTGAAAAGCACTTATACGGACGCGTTGCAAACCCATATAAACCCCGACACCGGCCGTGTGCATACCTCGTATATTATCTCGGGTGCCAGCACCGGGCGGATGGCGTCCACCGACCCCAACCTGCAAAATATCCCCGTGCGCACCCCCGCGGGCCGCCAAATCCGCGAGGCCTTTGTGGCTGACGCAGGTAATGTTCTGCTATCGCTGGATTACAGCCAGATCGAGCTGCGTATATTGGCCCATATCGGCAAAATAGACGCCTTGAAACAGGCGTTTCTGGAGGGCAAGGATATTCACGCGATGACTGCATCCGAAATGTTCGGCGTCCCCATCGAGGGTATGGACCCGGCCATACGCCGCCGCGCCAAAGCAATTAATTTCGGGGTGATTTACGGGATTTCGGGGTTTGGTTTGGCGCGTAATCTGCGCATACCAAGAAAAGAAGCGCAAAGTTTTATCAATACTTACTTTGAACGTTTCCCCGAGATCAGAACCTATATGGATGACACGGTCGCATTTGCCAAGGAATATGGCTATGTGCAAACCCTGTTCGGGCGTAAAATCCATACCACTGAAATTGGTGCCAAAGGCCCGCAAGCAGGGTTTGCCAAACGCGCTGCGATCAATGCACCGATCCAAGGCACCGCCGCCGATGTGATCCGCCGCGCGATGATCAGGATGCCCGATGCCATAGCGCACTTGCCTGCCAAGATGCTGTTGCAGGTGCATGATGAATTGATCTTTGAAGTGCCGAAAGAAGCGGTGGATGAAACGATTTCAGTGGCCCGCGATATCATGGAGGGCGCCGCTATGCCCGTGATCAAACTGGATGTGCCGCTGATCGTGGACGCCGGGCAAGGTGCGCATTGGGCTGAAGCGCATTAGGCCGTTCAATTTTTCTTGAATAGCCCGTGGCATATGGACAAGCCCCGGTTCGGGACTAAGATGTCTTTCAACGAATATGAAGGGAATTTTGGCATGGCACATTTGGGTTTGATCGGTATCGGTGTGATGGGAAGTGCATTTGCACAGAACCTTGCAGAAAAAGGCCATGATGTCAGCCTGCTGGATCGCAGTGCAAAAAAGATAGCCGAGACGGTTCAGGAAGCCGAAAGTCAGGGGCTGAAAGGTAAGCTGGTCGCCTGCGAGGATGCCATAACATTTGTCAAATCCCTGCCAAAGCCGCGCTCTATTCTGGTGCTGGTGCCTTCGGGTGGGCCTCTGAACAGCGTGATCAACATGCTCAAGCCGTTTTTGGACAAGGGTGATTTGATCGCTGATCTGGGCAATTCCAATTACACTGACACCGAACGCCGCGTGACCGAGTTGGAGGGCGCGGGGCTGTTATTTCTGGGCATGGGCATTTCGGGCGGTGCGGAAGGTGCACGCCATGGCCCCTCTATTATGGTAGGCGGTTCCAAGGCAAGTTGGGCGCGGGTGAAAGGGCCTTTGTCCGACTGTGCGGCAAAATATGACGGCGTGCCATGCTGCGACTGGTTCGGGCCGGGCGGTTCGGGGCATTTCATCAAAATGTTGCACAACGGTATTGAATATGCCGACATGCAACTGATCGCCGAAGCCTACGGTTTGATGTCAAACGGGCTGGGCATGAGTGCCAAGAAAATCGGCAAGGTTTTTAAAGGTTGGATGGACGGGCCGCTAAACTCTTACCTGATCGAGATCGCTTCGGAGGTTGCCTTGGCCAAAGACCCAAAAACCGGCGAGGCAATGCTGGATATCATTCTGGACAAGGCGGGGCAAAAGGGTACTGGCCGTTGGTCAGTGGTTGAGGCTTTGCACCTAGGCGCCCCTGCCGGCATGATGGCAGCCGCGGTAGAGGCGCGTAATATTTCGGCTGATCTGGAAACCCGGCTGGATATGCAAGCCGCATTCGGGGCCTCGCCCATGCCTATTCCAAAAGCCATGGCACCAAAGAAAAAGGCCCTTAAAGCACTGGAACAAGCAATGGTGGCTGCCAAGGTTTGCGCCTATGCGCAGGGCTTTGATGTGCTGGCACGCGCATCGGAGGCATTTGAATGGGATCTTGATCTGGCCGCGATTGCGCGGGTCTGGCGGGCCGGTTGTATTATCCGTTCGGTGTTCTTGAACGAGATCGCGGATGTGTTTGATGGCGGCGGTGAAACCCGTTTGGTGCTGTCGCCGGTGTTTGAGGAACATATGAAGGTGAATGCGCCTGCGCTGCAAGCGGTGGCGTCATTCGGGATTATCAACGGCCACGCTTTGCCGGCACTTTGCGCCGCGCTGAACTACCACAATATGCGCCGCACCGGACGCTCCACCGCCAATATGATCCAGGGGTTGCGGGACTATTTTGGGGCGCATACGTTTGAACGGGTGGATAACCCCGGTGTAAAGGTTAACGGGCCGTGGCACGGGTAGGGTGTTTGCCCAAACATTGTTCAAATATTAAGCACATAGCGCCTGACCCTGGGTGGGTGCGAATGCTCCCTCCCGTGGGGAGGGTCGGGCGCGGCCATCGTCCAAGGACGACGGCCATGATGGGGTGAGGGTAGTGGTTTACCTTTTCAGAATGTACATATTAGGGGGCAGAGAATTGGGAATGTTGAAATGGTGTGTAGAAAAAACGCACACTTCGGGGCATTACTTCGGCTCTAAGCGCACCGCCCCTTGGCTGGCATTGCCGACCATCGAGGCATAGACCCGCAAGGCGCGGGATACTTTGCGTTTGCGCGGCTCTGCCGGCACCCATGCTTTATTGCCTTTGGCGTCCATTGCCGCGCGGCGGGTTGCCAGTTCCACGTCCGACAAGGCCACGTTGATGCTGCGGTTCGGGATGTCGATCTCGATGATGTCGCCCTCGTTTATCAACCCGATTGCCCCGCCTTCTGCAGCTTCGGGCGAGACGTGGCCTATGGACAGGCCAGAGGTGCCTCCCGAAAAGCGGCCATCGGTGATCAGGGCGCAAACCTTGCCCAGACGCATCGATTTCAAATAGGATGTGGGATAAAGCATTTCTTGCATGCCCGGCCCGCCGCGTGGGCCTTCATAGCGGATGATCACCACATCACCTGCGCTGATCTCTTTATTCAAAATGCGGTTCACCGCTTCGTCTTGGCTTTCGCAAACAATCGCGGGGCCGCTGAATTTCAGAATGCTGTCGTCAACACCTGCGGTTTTCACCACGCAGCCTTCAAGGGCGATATTGCCGAACAAGACCGCCAGACCGCCATCTTTGGAAAAGGCATTGTCCTTGGAGCGGATCACACCCTTGGCGCGGTCAACATCTAGTTCTTTATAGCGGCGCGACTGGCTGAATGCCTCGACCGTGCGCACACCGCCTGGGGCTGCCAGAAACATCTCATGCACATTCTTATCATTGGTCACGGTCACATCCCATTTTTGGATTGCATCCGCCATAGTGTCGGAATGAACGGTAGGCACATCGGTGTGCAGCAGACCGGCGCGGGACAATTCACCCAACAGGCCAAAAATACCACCCGCACGGTGGATGTCTTCCATATGCACATTGGCTATCGAGGGTGCGACTTTGCACAGGCAAGGGGTGGTGCGGCTGAGACGGTCAATATCGTCAACGGTGAAATCAACCTCGGCTTCTTGTGCCATCGCCAGCAGGTGCAAAATGGTGTTGGTGGAACCGCCCATGGCAATATCCAGCGTCATGGCGTTTTCAAAGGCGGCTTTGGTGGCAATGCTGCGGGCGGAAACGGCGGTGTTGCCGTTTTCATAATAGTCTTTGGTGATCTCGACAATGCGCTGCCCGGCATTACGAAACAGGATTTCGCGATCAGCATGGGTCGCCAGCATGGAACCATTTCCGGGCAGGGCCAGCCCCAATGCTTCCGCCAGACAGTTCATCGAATTGGCGGTGAACATGCCAGAACACGATCCACATGTGGGGCAGGCACTTTCTTCCAGTGCCAAAACTTCGGCATCGCTGCGTTCTGGATTGGCGGCTTCGAACATGGCATCGACCAGATCGACCTTGCGCAATTCGCCGTCGATATCGACTTTGCCTGCTTCCATCGGCCCGCCCGAGACGAATACTACCGGAATATCCATACGCAGGGCTGCCATCATCATGCCGGGGGTGATTTTATCGCAGTTGGATATGCACACCATGGCATCGGCACAATGTGCGTTGACCATGTATTCCACACTGTCGGCGATCACTTCGCGTGATGGCAGCGAGTAAAGCATCCCGTCATGGCCCATGGCTATGCCGTCATCGACCGCAATGGTGTTAAACTCTTTGGCAACTCCGCCAGCGGCTTCGATTTCGCCTGCTACCAGTTGGCCGAGGTCTTTTAGATGCACATGGCCCGGCACAAACTGGGTGAAGGAATTCACCACCGCGATAATCGGCTTGCCGAAATCACCCTCGGTCATGCCGGTCGCACGCCAAAGCCCGCGTGCGCCTGCCATGTTGCGGCCATGTGTGGATGTGCGTGAACGATAGGGGATCTTCATGTGTTTGCTCCGAAAAACTGGTTGGCGGCATTTTGCCCGAACTTACCCCGAGTTTCCAGAGGAATCGCTTCTGTTATTTTTGTGCGCCCGAAATTTTATCCCAAATCCGCCCGAAAAAACCGCGCGTATTTTCGCTAGCCTCATCCCAAGCGTCTTCGATGTCATCCAATACGGGGTCTATGCGGCGGTGCTTAAACCGTTGCAACAGGCGGAATATGCCAAGTCCGATCAGGCCGATGATGCCAAGAAAAATGATATTGAACCACGGGATATAGCCAACATCCGGGCCGTTTACCGGGGTGATTGAAATGGCGTTTGGGTAGATAGACAGGGGTGAAAAACGCCAGCCATAGTGTTTGATCGATAGCCATTGCGGTGCGGCGGCGGTTGATTTCAGGTTATCCGCCATCGCCGATACATCCGAACTGTTGGTTTTGAAATAAGGTGGCCAACTGAACCAGCCGGTATCCTCATTCCGGTAAACAATCACTTTGCCATTGGGGTAGAGCGCATTGATAAGACGCACATCGCGTGTGGCATTTGCAGCGTTGCCGCTATCGGGCTTTGCATAAAACAGCCGATTCCACCCCGACAGGTCAGACCGTAAAATCTCGGTGCCGGTGATCCGTACGATATCGCGTTGTGGCAAAGTGTAGTGAAACATGCCCACAACCATGAGGATCAAAATCGTGGCGACTATCCATTTTATCCAGCGCATTATACCAACCTTACAACCTGTTTGTCCCTTATATGGGGTCTTTCGAAGGCGCTTACCAGAGGCTACTGCCGCCTTGCTGTGATTTTTACCGACGTTCATATCTCGTTAAGATATGCCACTTAGATTTAAGCGTATGGTTAATACAGTCACAAAACTTACCCAGCCCACCGCGCGACGATTTTTTCACGGCAGTGCCATGCAGCCTGAAATCATCGATTTGTTTCTTCAGGATAGGGCGCGTGTCATGATGACAACGCTTGACCGCAACCAAAGGATTGAAACCACCTGTCATATCCATGCCAGCAAACAGATCACCATTTTGGACGGTTACGCGGAAGTGGAATTGCCTGAAACCTGTCTGAAACTTTACGAGGGGCAGTCGGCATTTATTCCAAGCGGAACAGCACATGAAATCGTGAATTTGGGGAAAATCCCTTTGAAATATGTAGAAATCCGCACAGGTTCTTATGTTATGGATGACGATCAATTGGATGATCAACTGGCATAGTAAAAAAAATTATCCATTTATGTTGCACCTGCGAAGAGAATGTGCCACGCATATGACAATTCTGCAAATATAACGTAAAGGGTGCTAAAATGCTTGATGATACAAACCTCAGTTCAATCCTGAAAGATCCAAGCCTGCTTTGTACAAAAGCCTATGTTGCTGGTGAATGGGTCGACGCCAAGGATGGTGCAACCTTTGAGGTTAAAAACCCGGCGCGCGGTGATGTATTGGTTAATCTACCGGATCTACAGGTGGCAGATGCGACCCATGCGATTGAAGCCGCCGCCAAGGCGCAAAAAGAATGGAAAACATGGACTGGTAAAGAACGCGCCGCCGTGATCCGCAAAATGTTCGAGTTGATGGTGGAAAACGCCGATGATCTAGGTGCTATCCTAACTGCCGAAATGGGTAAACCTTTTGCCGAAGCACGCGGCGAAATCCTTTATGCGGCCAGCTTTTTTGAATGGTTCGGCGAAGAGGCCAAACGTGTTTACGGCGAAACCATCCCCGGTCACCAACGTGACAAGCGTATAACTGTGTTGAAACAACCCATCGGCGTGGTCGCCTCGATCACACCGTGGAACTTTCCTTCTGCCATGATCACCCGCAAACTGGGCCCGGCATTGGCAACCGGTTGTGCTTTTGTTGCGCGCCCGGCCAAGCAAACCCCACTTTCAGCCCTTGCAATTGCGGTGATTGCAGAACGTGCCGGCGTGCCGAAGGGTGTGTTCAGTGTTCTGACCTCATCACGTGCGCGCCCTATCGGGGCCGAGTTCTGTTCCAATCCCAATATCCGCAAACTGACCTTCACCGGTTCCACCGAAGTGGGCCGTCAATTGATGAAACAATGTTCCGATCAAATCATCAAACTGTCGTTGGAACTGGGTGGAAATGCACCGTTTATCGTGTTTGATGATGCCGATTTGGACGCTGCCGTTGAAGGTGCGATGATCTCGAAATACCGTAACAACGGACAAACCTGTGTCTGTGCCAACCGGATTTATGTACAAGAAGGCGTCTATGATGCTTTCGCCGAAAAACTGGCCGTGGCGGTCAAAGCGATGAAAGTCGGCGACGGTCTGGACAAAGGCGTAACGGCCGGACCGCTGATTAACATGGACGCGGTTGACAAAGTTGAAGAACATATCGCGGATGCGACCGCAAAAGGCGCAAAAGTCGTGATAGGTGGCAAACGCCATGCGTTGGGCGGCACCTATTTTGAGCCAACAATTCTGACAGATGTGACATCGGATATGATGGTCACGAATGAGGAAACCTTTGGCCCCGTTGCCCCGCTGTTTAGCTTCAAAACCGAAGATGAAGTTGTGGCGGCAGCCAATGACACGATTTTCGGCCTTGCGTCCTATTTCTACTCCAACGACATAAACCGCATCACCCGCGTGCAAGAAGCGCTGGAATACGGCATGGTTGGCGTTAACACTGGCCTGATCTCGAACGAGGTGTCACCCTTTGGCGGCGTAAAACAGTCCGGCCTTGGCCGCGAAGGCTCGCATCACGGGATCGATGATTATCTGGAAATGAAATACATTTGTACGTCGGTGAAAACCACGGCCTAAACTAAAATAAACCGCCCATACATTTGGGCGGTTTTTATTTAATTCCAAGAATTGACAAGTCGTGGCCGTCTAATAGCTTATGAGGATGGAAAGCAGCGACCAAATTCTGGTGAACCGCGCCCGGTCGGGTGATGCACAGGCGTTCGGGCTGTTGCTGGAGCGGCATTACGATATGATCTTGCGGCTGGGTTACAGAGTGTTGGGTTCGCAAACCATGGCCGAGGAACTGGCTCAGGATGTCTGTTGCGCATTGCCGGTAAAACTAGGCACCTTTCGCGGGGACGCCAAGTTCACTACGTGGTTATACCGTGTTACCATCAATGCTGCCAAGGATGTCTTGCGCAAGCAAAAGACCCGGCGCACCGCACAACAGGGCTGGGGTGATGTGTATCAGTTGCAACAACAGGACGCTAACGATCAGGCCAAAGACCGCGCTTGGCTGGCGCAGGCAATGAACGCTCTTCCATCCGATCTGCGTGAAACCCTGATTTTAACATTGACCGAAGACATGACGCAGGCCGAGGCCGGTGCGGTTTTGGGCGTTTCCGCGGGCACAATTTCATGGCGGGTCAGTGAAGCCAAAAAACACCTGCGCGCATTTGCCCAATCAGAGGAGCGTTACCCATGAGCGATGAATTCGACAGATTAGCAAACGCCTTGAAAGCGGCAAAGCCTGCGTCAAATCCTGATCGCAAGGCAGAAATTCTGGCGCGTGCGCAAAAAAGTTTCGTGACCGCCCAAGAAACTGCGGCGCAGCCGCGTCCTATCTATAAGTCGGCACAAAACGTGTCTGGCATCTGGACAGGAGTTAAAGATATGTTTCAATCAATTAATTTGCGCCCCATGCTTTATGCCACAAGTGCATTATGCGTTGTCGGCTTGGCAGTTATTATCACCCAACCACTTGGAAAAATGCCGTTAGGGTCTTTGGGGACAACTACTAGTGCCATAGCACCCGCACCCAAAATTATGGCTGAACCGGTGATGGAAGAAGGGCCAGCGGTGACGGCTGATCAATCTCAACCGCAATTTGCACAGATGCTTAAGGCCAAACAAAGGGCCGAGAGCAGTAGAATGGTGAAAAAAGAAATGGCCGGCATCTTATCGCCCGGGGCCGCGTCAGATTACACAGCGCAGGGTATTACTGCAGACAATGCGATTATGCCGCCATCCGCGCAGCCATCAAACGAGACATTTTCCAACGCGCCCACCAATCCTCTGAAAATTGTCAATGACGATCCGGTGTCGACCTTTTCTATTGATGTTGATACGGCGTCCTATTCCTATGTCCGTTCTGCTATTGAAAGTGGACAACTGCCACCTGTGGCATCTGTGCGCATCGAGGAAATGATCAATTATTTCCCTTATGATTACCCCGCCCCTGATTTGGCAAAAGCGCCGTTTTCCACCAGTGTGTCGGTTTTTCAGACACCGTGGAACCACGATACCAAGCTGCTGCATATCGGTATTCAGGGCGCGAAACCGGATGTTGAAAACCGCCCCGCGTTGAACCTCGTGTTCCTGATCGATACATCCGGCTCAATGCATGACGCCAACAAATTGCCGCTGTTGAAACAGTCATTTCGTTTACTGCTGAATACGCTGCGCCCGACCGACAAGGTGGCGATTGTGACCTATGCGGGCAGTGCGGGCACGGTTCTGGAACCCACGGCTGCAACTGACAAGGGCAAAATTCTGCAAAGTCTGGAACGGTTGCAGGCGGGCGGCTCGACCGCAGGGCAGGCAGGCTTGCGCCAAGCCTATGCATTGGCGGAAACCATGCACACCGAGGGTAGCATCGGGCGGGTTTTGCTGGCCACGGACGGGGATTTTAATGTCGGAATTTCCGATCCCGATGAACTGAAACGCTTTGTCGAAGATAAACGCAGCACCGGGGTTTACCTGTCGGTGTTCGGCTTTGGTCAGGGAAATTACCGCGATGATATGATGCAGACCCTCGCGCAAAACGGCAACGGGGTGGCGGCCTATATCGACACGCTTTCAGAGGCGCAAAAGGTGATGGTGGATCAGGTCTCGGGTGCATTGTTCCCGATCGCCAATGACGTGAAAATCCAAGTCGAGTTTAATCCAGATAAAGTGGCCGAATACCGTTTGATCGGTTACGAGACCCGTGTGCTGAAGCGCGAGGATTTCAACAATGACACGGTCGATGCCGGTGAAATAGGGGCCGGACATACGGTCACCGCGATTTACGAGATCACGCCTGTTGGCTCGCCCGCGATCAAAAACGATGCGCTGCGTTATCAAGTGGCAACGGTTTCCACCGACGGCCCCGCTGAGTACGGGTTTTTGAAGCTGCGTTATAAGGCACCCGGTGAAACGAAAAGCACCTTGATCACAACGCCGATTGCGTCTGTATCGGGTGAAGCAAACGGCGAAGCCAAATTCGCTGCCGCAATTGCGGGGTTCGGCCAGCTTTTAACCCAGTCCAAATATCTGAATGGCTGGACATGGGATCAAAACATCGCGCTGGCGAATGCAGGCAAAGGCGATGATCTATACGGTTACCGCGCTGAAGCAGTGCAACTGATGCGTCTTGCCCATTCGTTGAAATAAACGAAGCCACCCCTGACGATTTGTCAGGGGTGGCCCTTTGCCAAATGCAACTAGGGGAGAGCCAGCATTCGGACAAGTTCACCGCGCCTGAGGGAGGACAGGTTCGGTGAAATCTTCTAAAAGCGTTACGTTTCTTTTGTGACTTTTTTAGTTTTTTCAACAGGCTCGGCATCGATTGTGCCGTTTGATGCAATCTCGATCCGGCGCGGTTTCAGCGCTTCGGGCACTTCGCGCAGCAGATCAATATGCAGCAAGCCATCCTTGGTTTCGGCACCTACGGGGCGCACATGGTCGGCCAGTTGAAAGCGTTTTTCAAAGGCGCGGGCAGCAATGCCTTGGTGCAGGTAATGCACATCGCTTTGGTCTTTGGTTTCCGTCTTCTTGGCAGAGATTACCAATTGCCCGTCGCGCATTTCAACTGACAGTTCAGCTTCGCTGAAGCCTGCAACTGCCACAGAAATACGGTAGGTGTCATCGCCGGATTTTTCGATATTGTAAGGTGGGTAAGTGTTTGCGCCCACATCTGTGCTAAGTGCGCGATCTAGCATATTTGCCAGACGGTCAAAGCCTACAGTGGAACGGTATAGGGGTGCAAAATCATAGGTACGCATAGGTATATCCTCCTTAGGAAGCGATATGTTTCATTTCTTTCAGCCTTCCATCGTGGACAGGCCAATTCAGTTTTGGGCCCCGTTTGGGCACCCGGTAAGAAATATATATGATCGATTTAAGTCATGTCAAGGGCGCAGGATTTTGGCTACACTGCGCGCCATGCCCAATTGCTCGGCAATTGATTTGTGGCTAGGTTTTTTCCTATGGAAAACCCCTCTGTCTGCATGAATCTGTGTTAAAAGCTCTTCCAGAGGGGCGCCCAAAGTTGCCCCCAATGCCACTTTTCGGCCGCCCATAACCGCCTTGGCCGACACCACAGAGGCGATTTTAGGCACGCCATTTTCAATAATGAATATAGGTGATCCGGATGCGCCGAAATCCACATTGCAGGTTAAAACCAGGGCTCGGGGGTCAACCCCAATGACGTGACAGGATTTTTCAATGGACGGGGCTTCTGTGCGGCCTTTGGCATAGGATACGACCTCGACGTTATCACCGGTTTTGGGGCTTTTATGATAGTCGAACGGTTTGATGAAATTCGTTGTGATCGGTAGTTCCAATTCGATAAGCGCAATATCATTGGCAACTGTTTCGACTTTTATTTTGCGCGAGGGTACATATTTTTTGTGCACAACGATGCGCCGGGCTTTACGGCGGGCACCCGCCCGCCCATCGCGCCAACCAGCCAGAAATTCTATTTTTTCGGGTTTGATCAAAGTGCCAGTTCTGGGATTAAACACGCAATGCGCAGCCGTCAAAACCAGATCGGGGGCAATCAGTGCACCGGTGCAAAACCCAATACTTTTCATATTGATGCGGCCGACGCCCTGCCAGACTTTCGCTTCATCTGCGGTTTGTAATTCGTGTAAAATAGGTTGCCCCGCAAAGGCACTGATGGTTTGGCCAAAAACCAGAAACATGATGGGTAGAATACGCATTTTCTAAGCCTTGATGTTTTTCCAAGGCGGCTTTGACAGAAAATTGTGCCGAAAGCATGGCGCGGGGTGAAATAAACCGCACCCCATAGATGACGATTAGCCCAGTTTACCCGGTTTAGGCCCACCCAATGCCCAATCCAGCAGCTCGACCGTATGCACGACAGGTACGGTCGTGGCCGCACCGATTTGCATCATACAGCCGATATTACCTGCTGCGATGATGTCGGGTTTGGTGGCTTCAAGGGTTGTAATTTTGCGGTTTTGCAACTGTTTCGAAATTTCGGGTTGCATCAGATTATAGGTTCCAGCCGAGCCACAGCAAAGATGCGGATCGGCTGGTTCCATGACACTAAAGCCCGCCCTTGCAAGTAGGGTTTTGGGCAAGGTCTTGATCTGTTGCCCGTGTTGTAATGAGCAGGCGGAATGATAGGCCACAGCTAGACCATTGGGTTTTACGTCCGGTAGTTTCAGATCGCTTAAAACCTCGGATATATCCTTGGCCAAACCCGAGATCAGTGCCGCATCCTTAGCCAACTCTTCCAAGCGGAACATATGTCCGTAATCCTTCACCGTGGTGCCGCAGCCCGATGTGTTGATCACAATGGCATCAAGGCCCGCGCCTTGCACCTCGGCCATCCATGCTTTGATGTTTTTCGCTGCCGTGGCATGGCTTTGTTTCGACTTGCCCATGTGGTGGGTCAGCGCACCGCAACATCCCGCCCCTTTGGCGACCACAACCTCGCAGCCATGACGGCGTAATATGCGGATAGTGGCGTCGTTTATATCGGTATCCAGTGCCTTTTGTGCACAGCCGGTCATCAACGCCACCCGTTTGACCCGTTTCCCCATCGCAGGAAAAACCTGTGGCTTGTCATTCAGGCTGGGCGGCGGTAATTTTGCCGGGGCAAATTCCACCATATTGCGGATTTTCGCAGGCATCAGCCGCGCAAAAGGTTTTGCCAGTTGCGCCCCGCGCATCGCCAAACGAAAACGGTTTTCATAGGGCAGGATTTGCGCCAAAATCACCCGAAAGATGCGGTCAAACAGCGGACGTTTGTAATTCTCTTCGATATATTCGCGGGCATGGTCGACCAGATGCATATAATGCACCCCCGAAGGGCAGGTTGACATACACGCAAGGCAAGACAGGCAACGGTCCACATGTTTCACGGTTTTAGCGTCCGGCACACGGCGGTTTTCCAGCATGTCCTTGATCAGGTAAATCCGCCCGCGCGGGCTGTCCAGCTCATCACCCAACACCTGATATGTCGGGCAAGTGGCAGTGCAAAATCCGCAATGCACACAGGTGCGCAGAATTTCATTGGCCCGTTCTATTCTTGGGTCGGCCATTTGGGATTCGGTAAAATGTGTCTGCATGATCTAGCCCATAATTCCTGCGTTCAAAATGCCGATGGGATCAAATTTTTTCCGCAAGCCCTGTTCGATTTTGGCTATTGCTGCATTTTGTGGGATAATTTTTGCACCCGCTCCACGCACGCATTCCGCATAGCCCGCGATACCATTTAAGCGGCTTCGAACATCGGCGCCTTCCGGGGCCGAGACCCATAGCAATCCGCCACCCCAATCGTAAAGAATGGCAATATCTGCTATAATTTCACGTAAAATCTCTGCCAGTTTCGGGCCGTCCGAGGGTGTAACCGATAGACGCCAAACATCGGTTTTCAATCCGTGAAACAGTTCCACATCGCGTATGGCTTTCCAGCGGGTATCGTTGCGGGTGATCGTCGTTCTGCCCCAATGCCCCAGCAGTTTTTTAAGCTGTTCACTGCGGTAAGAAACCGATTTTTCAAAGCCTTCTACACGGATTAAAGTGGTGGCAGTTGCCGTATTATGATTATGCGCCGCCCCGTTTACATCATAAGGGGCGGTCAGGGCTTGCGACATTGCGGCCACAGCCTTGGCATCGTTTAACCCCGCAATAGCCACGGTTGCACTGGCTTCGGGTGCGGGGAGAACCTTGAACGCGACTTCGGTCAACACGCCCAATGTGCCGTAACTGCCCGCCATCAGTTTAACCAGATCGTAGCCCGTGACGTTCTTCATCACACGCCCGCCATTTTTTATCACACGCCCCGAACCGTCCACCATGCGCACCCCGATCAGGCTGTCGCGACAGGCCCCCGCCTGAATACGTGCGGGGCCGGATATGTTGCAGGCTACCACACCGCCAATGGTCGGTGTGCCGGTACTGCCCAAAAGTCCACGATGATCCATCGGTTCAAACGGCAGTCTTTGACCCTCGGCCGCAAGCGCATCCTCAATGTCGGCAAGTGGTGTTCCTGCAGCGGCAACCAGCGTCAGGGCGCTTGGCTCATAAAGTGAGATACGGTTCAGCCCAGCGGTTGACAGTATTGATTTGTCGTCGCACGGATTGCCCAAAGCCTGTCGCGTGCCGCCACCGACAATGCGCAATTTTCGAGCTGCGTCATGGGCTTCCCGAACATATTCTGCAACGTCTTTTTCGGTTTTCAGTGTCATGTGCCCCGCCTATTTTCAGAGTTGGCAAGCGGGAAAACCTTGGCGGCGTTTAGCAACCATTTGGGATCAAATACATCCTTCACACACATCTGCGCGTCCATATCGTCAGTGCTGTATTGCGTTGGCATCAGGTCGCGCTTTTCCACGCCGACACCGTGTTCTCCGGTCAGGCAGCCACCAACCTCGACACATAGCTTCAGGATTTCGGCACCAAATGCCTCGCACAATTCCAGATCGCCCGGTTTGTTGGCATCAAACAGGATCAGGGGATGTATATTGCCGTCACCGGCGTGAAAAACATTGGCAACATCAAGCCCGTATTGTTTCGACATCTCGCCAATACGGTGCAATACTTGCGGCAATTCGGTAACGGGGATTACCCCGTCAAGACACATGTAATCGTTGATCCGTCCCATCGCGCCGAAAGCGGCTTTGCGTCCAGCCCAAATGGCAGAGGATTCCGCTTCAGATTTGCTTTCACGCAATTCCACCGGATTGTGTGTCATGGCAATTTTCTTGATCTTGGCGAGCTGCTCGTCAATTTCAGCAGGTGCGCCTTCGACCTCGACGATCAGCACCGCCTCGGCCTCTGGGTAGCCCGCCTTGGCGAAATCTTCGACCGCTTCCACACAAGGCCGATCCATGAATTCTATCGCCACAGGCAAAACCCCGGCTTTGATAATATCCGAGACACAAGCCCCCGCAACCTCGTTACTGTCAAACCCCATTAGCACGGGCCGCGCGCCTTCTGGTTTGCGCAATATTCGCAAAGTGGCTTCGGTGACGACGCCAAGCTGCCCTTCGGAGCCGCAAATCACGCCCAGTAAATCAAGTCCTGCATTATCCAGATAGGCCCCGCCGATTTCGACCACTTCGCCGTCCATCATCACCAGCGTGACGCCCAGCAGATTATTGGTGGTGACCCCGTATTTCAGGCAATGCGCACCGCCCGAATTCATCGCTACATTGCCTGCAATAGCACAGGCCAACTGGCTGGACGGGTCGGGGGCGTAGAAAAAATCGTTTTGTTCAACAGCACCCGTCACACTGAGATTGGTGCGACCGGATTGCACGCGGATATAGCGGTCATCGTAATTGGTTTCCAACACCGCATTCATTCGCGCTACGCCCAAAATCACGCAATCTTGCGTCGGTAAAGCGCCGCCTGCAAGTGAGGTGCCCGAACCGCGCGGCACTACGGGCACCGCTTCGTCGTGGCAGATTTTCAGCACGTCCGAGACTTCTTTCGTGGTTGCGGGCAGCACCGCAAGCATTGGCGGGCAGTGATAGGCGGTCAGCGCATCGCACTCATAGGCGCGCAGTTCCTGTTGATCAAAAATAATCGCGTTTTCGGGCAGCACTTTTTGCAGACGGTGCAAAATATTCACTTTGCGGCTCAAAACCCGTGTGTTAGGTTGCGGCATATCCATTATGAGAGTCTCTAACTTGGTTATATTGGTAATAATATATTACCAATTAAAG